>NZ_JBVJND010000054.1:0-44061 GCF_055583825.1 Streptomyces sp. NPDC104367
CGAGCCCCGATCACCTACGAGATCACCGTCCACCCAACACCAACTACCCTGGCCCGAGCCGCATAGACGTGTTCAAACTCCGGGGTCAAGGCCCCAGCGCGATCACGCCCGTCGCGCGCGTCCACCGAACTCCGCGTGACCGACGTCCAACCCGGTGTCGATCACGTAGACGTGAACACCCTTGCCGGTGGCGGCAGTGGTGAGCTTCCCGTCGAGGGGGCGGGAGCGCTGGTCCAGGATGTCCAGGTTCCACGGCACGTGCCGGGTCACGGGAACCGCTGTGGTCCCCGCGAACCCGGACAGCGTCCCCACGGTGCCAGGAGCCGTCCGCGCCGAGCCGCCGGACGGCTCCCCGTCCCTGGAGCCTCCGCCGCTGCCGGCCTCACTGCCGCAGCCCGAGGCCCCGAGCACCGCCACCATCGCCGTCCCCGCAAGAACGGCCTTCGTCACGCTCCGCACCACAACGCCCCCCATGGCCCCGCTTCGTACACAGTCGGCGCACAAGACGGCCACAGGAGGCGGGCGGTTCCGGCACACGACGCGAGTGACTGGGGGACATGCTCGTCGACCTCACGCACGAACAGGACGGTGAACGGCTCAACGGTGTGTACGGCGGTGCTCCTGGCGGGGTCACCGCCGTGGTGCTGCACGGCGCAGGCACCAGCAGGACCGAGCGATTGCTGCCACTGGTAAGGGAGTTCGTGACCCACGGCTGTCGAACGGTCGCCTTCGACTTCTCCGGGCACGGCGAAAGCACCGGAGAACTGGCCGAGTCGAGCCTGCGCCGACGGTTCGAGCAGGCCGTGGCGGTGATCGACACGTACGCCGGGGCGGACGCGCCGCTCGTCCTGGTGGGGTTCGGCGAGACCATCAGGCAGCCGGACGGCCGGCGGCGGTCACCCGCACTTGAGGTGCTGCGGGCGTACAACGGCCGGGCGGTGCTCGCGGTGCCGGGCACGGACACGGTGATCCCTCCCGCGGTGACCGAGGCCGTACAGGAAGACCTCGACCGCCGCCTGGACCTGCTCGCCGGCGTCGTGGACTGGGTCGAGACCTCGTGGGGACCAGCGGACCTGGACGTGGCGCACTGCTCGACCGCGCTCGCGCTGCTGCACGGACCGGAGCACGGGCTGGGCTTCCGGGCACGGTACGAGGCACACGGCGGCCACGGTCTCGCCCACGGCCCCGATCACCTCTACTGGCGGCTGCTCGACGCCCTGCACTACTGCCCCGACACGACCAGACTGGCCGGCCCCTGGCACACCCTGGGCCGCGACGACCCGACGCCCCAGGTGCTGGAAGAACGACTGGAGACGTACGCGGACGGGCTGCCGCGGTGGTACGGGGCCGGGGCGGCGTGAGCTCGCCGGGCTCGCGGTCAGGCGACCAGGGACACCAGGCGAGCAGGCACACCGGGTGCGGATCACCGCTCCGGCCTGCCGATGCAGAGCAGCGCACCCGGCCGGGCGAGCGGCGGTCCGATCCGCTCGCCGGCAGGGTCCGTCTCGGGCGGCTCGCCGGACGCCGGCGCCGCCGCGGCCCGCGCGAGGCCGTCGGCGGCCAGGAGGGCTGGATCGATGTCGGGGGTCGGCCCGGACGGGTCGTGGCAGCGGCCGTCCGCCGTGAGGGCCACGGGTCGTTCGCGGCCGGGCGGGCCGATCCTCATCAGGCGCACGGGTCGGTTCCGTTCGTCAGGGGAGGGCGGGCAGCCGGGACTTCCACCCGGGCGAGGGCGTCGCTGCCGACCTCGTGCCGCAGCGGCAGCCCGGCCGCGAAGCGCTCGATCTCCGCGACGGCGGTGTCACCGAGGGCGTATCTGCCCTCGACGGTGGCCGCCGCCTGATGGGGCGTCAGCAGCACGTTGGGCAGGGAGCGCAACGGGTGGTCCACCGGCAGCGGTTCGGTGTCGTACACGTCCAGGGCCGCGTCGATCCGGCCGGTGCGCAATTCGGCGACCAGGGCGTTCTCGTCGACCAGCCAGGAGCGCGCGGTGTTGACCAGGCAGGCCCCGTCCGGGAGCAGGGCCAGTTCGCGCCGGCCCAGGAGATGCCGCGTCTCCGGCAGGGCGGGCGCGTGGACCGCCACCACGCGGCTGGTGGTGAGGAGTTCGTCCAGCGGCACCCGGCGCACCCCCAGCCGCTCCGCCTCCTCGTCGGTCAGCACCGGGTCGTACACGCCGACCCGGGCGCCCAGCGCGCGGACCAGGGCCAGGTAGGCGCGGCCGGTGCGCGAGGCGCCGATCACACCGACCGGACAGCCCCGGATCTCGTGCCGTGGCGGCGCCGACGACGCGGACTCCCAGTCCAGACCGGAGCGCAGGGCGTGGTCGAAACGGTGCGTCCGGTGCAGCAGGGCCAGCGTGAAGGCGAGCGCGACCTCCGCGACCGGACGGGCCATCGCCGCTCCGGCCTGCGTCACCCGCACCCCGCGGGCGAACAACTCCGGCCCCGCGTAAGGACTCACCGCGCCACCGGTGTGCGCCAGCAGCTCCAACGAGTCGGCATGGGAGAGCAGTCCGGCGTCGATGCGGGCGGTGCCCCAGGCGCTCACCAGGACGCGGGCGCCGGGCAGCGCGGCGGCCAGCGCGGACCGGTCGCCGTGCGCGTCGACCACGGTGACGTCGGCGACCGCCAGCAGCCGCTGCCAGGTCCCGGGCGCGAACAACTCGGCGCGCAGCGCGGGCGGCACCGCGACCACGGTACGGATCCCGGCGGCGGGCCCGGTGGCCGGGTCAGCGGAGCCAGTCATCGAGGTGCTCCGCCACGAACGCGTCGTCGGTGACCCAGGGGTGGGCCGCGCAGACCCGGGTCAGTTCCTCGGCCTGCCCCGGCGACAGCCGCTCCGCCGGGTCCAGGCACCAGGTGCCCGCCAACAGGCCCTGACGGCGCAGCACTTCGTGCACACCGGCGATGCAGCCGCGGAAGGCTCCGCGTACGTCGAAGACCGCCGCGTTGGCCTCGGTGAGCTGGGGCGCCCGGCGCAGCAGGTCCACGGTGAGCGCATGGTCCCCGGCGCGGGCCCGGCGGACCTCGTCGAGCAGCCGTACCGCCGTACGGGTCCAGACGGCCCACTGGCCGAGAAGGCCGCCCGCGAACCAGCGGAGTTCGCCGTCCGCGCGGTACGGGGTGAGCAGGTCGGTGAGGATCGCGTCGTCGTTCCCGGTGTACAGCGCGACCTCGCCGGCCCGGCCGGAGCGGGTCACCGCGTCGATCACCTCGGCCGTGCGGTACCGGTCGAACGGCGCCGTCTTGATCGCGGCCACGGACGGGATCTCCGCGAGCCGGGTCCAGAAGGACGGCGACAGATAGCGGCCGCCCACCGCCTCCTGGAGGTAGAAGCCGATGACGGGCAGGACCTCGCCGACCGCGCGGGCCCGGTCGAGCAGCCCGGCCTCGTCGGCGCCCGGCACCCGCGGGCTCAACAGCACCGCGTCATAGCCGAGTTCGGCCGCCAGCTCGGCCTCGGCGACGGCCTGCGCGGTGTAGCCGCAGGCGCCGGCCACCTGGACGACGGGCCGTCCGGCCTCCCGCCGTACGGTCTCGGAGGCCAGTTCCAGGACCGGGCGCAGGAGCCCCGCGTCGCGGATCTCGAACTGGGTGGTGTGCACGCCGACGGCCATGCCGCCGGCGCCGGACGCCAGGTAGTAGCGGGTCAGCGCGCGTTGCCGGCGCTCGTCCAGCCGGCGGCCGGCGTCCAGGGCCAGCGGGTGGGCGGGGATGACCGTGCCCTCGGCCAGCAGGGCGAGCGGCGCGGCGCCCGCGCCCGACGCGGGAGAGGCACCTGGCGGGGTCGGGGACGTCCGGGGCGGTGTGGGGGATGTCCCTGGCGGGGTCGGGGATGTCCGGGGCGGTGCGGGAGACGTCCCTGGCGGGGTCGGGGACGTCCCGGGCCGAGCGGCGGAGGATCCGGGGTGGGGCGCGGACTGGGGCACGTCGGTCAGAACCTTCCGTCGCGGACGTCGAACTTGGTGGGCTTGCCGGACAGCGGCAGTCCGTCCCGGATCCACCCCGCCTGCCAGGACACCAGGGTGGCCAGCGGCACCGCCGGATAGCCGAACTCCGCGTGGCAGAAGGAGGCGTCGGAGAGCAGGCCGGTGCCGGACTCCTCGCCGGAGAAGCGGGCGGCGGTGCCGAACTCGGCGGCGAAGCGGTGGCCGAGCCGTCGTACCGACGCGGTCTCCGGACCGGTGACGTTGACGGTGAACGGCTCGGCGGCGGCCCGGGTGAGCGAGCGCAGCGCCACCTCGTTGGCGTACCCCTGCCAGACGACGTTGACGTGACCGGTGGCGAGCGAGACCGGCGCGCCGTCGCGGACCGTGGTGGCGATGTCGGCGAGCACGCCGTAGCGCAGGTCGACCGCGTAGTTGAGGCGGATCAGCGCCAGCGGGGTGCCGGAGCGCCGGGCGTGGTGGGCGAGGACCCGCTCACGGCCCAGGCAGGACATGGCGTACTCGCCGACCGGTCCGGTCGGGTCGGACTCGACACTGCCCGCTTCCACGACGGAGACCAGCGGATAGACGTTGCCGGTGGAGAACGCGGCGATCCGCGAGTCGCGGTAGCGGCGGGCGATCCGGTCCGGCAGCGCCGCGTTGACCGCCCACGCGGTGGTGGGGTCGGCGGCCGAGCCGAACTTGGCGCCCACCATGAAGACCACGTTCCCTGCGTCCGGCAGCCCGGCGGGATCGTCCTCCATCAGGTCGAACGGCACCGTCTCCACGCCGTCCGCGGCCAGCGCCGCCGCGGCCTCCGGGTCCGACCAGCGGGAGACGGCGCGCACCGCCAGGTCGGTGCGGCCGGCCGCGTCCAGCGCGCGGCGGGCCAGCCGGCACAGGCTCGGGCCCATCTTGCCGCCGGCGCCGAGCACCAGCAGATCGCCGTCCAGCGTGGCGAGGTCCGCGACGAGCGCGGGGGACGGCGTGGCCAGCAGCGCCTCCAGGGCCGCGACGTCCTCGGGCCGCTTCGACGGCGCGTGCGCGGGCGCAGGTGTGGGCACGGGCGCTTGTGCGGGGGATGCGGGGTGCATGGGACTCCTCGGGGACCGGTACCGGGACCTGGGTCCGCGGCCCGGACGTTGTCGTAGGGGATTTGACGGGAGGGGAGGGGTCAGCCCTTGACGGCGGAGCCCATCACGCCCTCCGTGAAGTACCGCTGCCCGACCAGATAGGCGCTGAAGATCGGCACGAAGGCGACGACCGAACCGGCGAGGACCTGGTTGAGGGGCACCTGCTCCTGCTGGAGCGAGGCGATACCGACGGTGAGGGTGCGCATGTCGGTGCTCTGGCCGACGATCAGGGGCCACAGGAAGTCGTTCCAGTGCCACAGGAACACGAAGGTGCCCAGCGTGGCGAGGACCGGCTTGAGCAGCGGCAGGACCACGCGGAAGAAGATCTGCAGTTCGCCGCACCCGTCGAGCCGGGCCGCCTCGAAGATCTCGTCCGGCAGCCCCATGATGAACTGCCGCATCAGGAACACCGCTTGGGCGTTGGCGAGGGTGGGGACGATCAGGCCCCAGTAGGTGTCGACCCCGCTGAGCTTCGACAGGAGGATGAAGGTCGGGATCATGGTGACGTGGTAGGGCACCATCACCATCGACAGGAACGACCAGAACATGGTCTCCCGGCCGGGGAAGCGTTTCTTGGCGAACGCGTACCCGGCGAGCGAGGCCAGCAGCAGCACGCCGGCCACCGAGACCAGCGCGTAGACAAGGGTGTTGAAGAGCCAGCGGGGCACGTCCCGGGAGCCGAGCACCTCGGCGTAGGCGTCGGCGGTGAGGTGCCAGGGCAGCAGGCTGCCGGGCAGGTGGACGGCGCCCTCGGGGTGCAGCGAGAGCACCACCATCGCGTAGAACGGGAACAGGGTGGCCACCGCGGCGAGCGCCAGCAGCCCTCCGCGCAGCACGCGTCCGCCACGGCCGGTGCGCAGCCCGAACGGGACGGCGTCCTGGGCGCCGGCGGCCCGTCGCCGGGGGGCACGGGGTGCGGGACCGTGGGCGGGGCCGGCGGGGGCGTCGGCCTCGGCGTCCGGGGGCACGAGGGCCTCCTGGGTGACGGGTGCCATCTCACCTCTCCTTTCCGAGAACCAGCCGCTGCACCAGCGCCACCACGATGGTCAGCAGGAACAGCGCGCAGCCCAGCGCGCTGGCGTAGCCGAAGTCGAAGTACTTGAACCCGGCGTCGTACAGCTGGAACACCAGCGTGTAGCTGGCGTTGGCCGGGCCGCCGCCGGTCATCATGTAGACCGCGTCGAAGACCTGGAAGCTGTTGGTGGTCTCGATGACGGCGAGGAAGAAGAAGGCCGGCCGCAGCTGCGGTCCGACGATGTACCGGAACCGCTGCACCGGGCCCGCGCCGTCGACCAGCGCCGCCTCCTCCAGTTCGACGGGGAGTTCCTGGAGCTTGGCGAGCAGGATCAGCATGCCGTAGCCGCACCGGGACCAGACGCCGACCAGGGCGAGGGCCGGCAGCACCAGCACCGAGTCGCTCAGCCAGTTCCGCGACGGCAGCCCGAGGAAGCCCGTCACCGCCGACCAGGGGCCGTCGGTCGAGAAGATCCAGACGAAGACGGTGGAGGCGAGGACCAGGCTGGTGACGACCGGCAGGAAGAACACCGACCGCAGCAGCTTGCTGCCGCGGAAGGCCCGCCGGGTCAGCAGCGCCAGCCCCAGCGAGGCGGCGATGCCGAACGGGACGGCGAGGACCGTGTACACCACGGTCACCTTCAGCGACGACCAGAACAAGGGGTCGTCCCACAGTCGCCGGAAGTTGTCCAGGCCGGTGAAGTGGGTGACGGCGCCCGGGGTGTAGTCGGTGAAGGCGAGCGCCAGTCCGGCCACGGCGGGGCCGAACCGGAAGACGACGAACAGCAGCAGACAGGGCAGCACGAAGAGCAGCCCGACCCGCGCCTCGGCGCGGCGCAGCACCCCTCCTCGGGGCCGTTCGGTGCGGGGGTGTTCCGCGACAGCGGCCACGGGACCTCCTTGGGGTGTGGTGAAGGGGCGGGTGACGAAGGGGCGGGCGGTGGGCGGTCGGTGGCGGGCGGTCGGTGGCGGGCGGCACGGATCACGGGGAGGGTCCGTGCCGCCCGGGCCGGGGTGCGGATCAGCGCTTGCGGGCGATGATCTGGTCGGCGGCCTCGGCCGCCGTGTCCAGCGCGTCCTGCGGGCTCTCCTTGCCCAGCAGCGCCGACTGGAGCTCCGGTGCCAGCGCGCCCATCACGTCGCGGGCGGCGGTGTTGAGCGGGCCGACGTCGGCGGAGTCGAGCACCTTCTCCGTCGCCTGCTGGAGCGTGTTGCCGGGGTAGAGGTCGTCGCCGTCGGTACGGGCGCCGAAGTAGCCGCCCGGGGTGACCAGTCCGGCCGCGTGGTCCGGCTCGGCCACGAAGGAGATCCACTTGCCGGCCGCGTCGGTGTCCGCGCCCTTGAACATGGCGAGTGTGCCGACGGTGCCGTACGCCACGGACTTCTGCTCGCCGAGCGCCGAGCCCATCACGATGTTGTCCTCGCCCCAGTAACCCGCCACCTCCGCGGCGCTGTTCTGCCAGGTGCAGGCGACCTTCCCCTTGGCGAGGTCGGTCTGCTCGATCGACGGCGTCTTGGTGATCAGGTCCTTCGGCGTCCAGCCCTTGTCGACGAACTCCTTCAGCCAGGTCAGCGCGGTCACGCCGGCCTCGCTGTTGAACGCGGCCCGGGTGCCGTCCGAGCTGAAGACGTCGCCGCCCGCCTGCCACAGGAGCGGGTAGTACGTCATGTTGAGGGTGGCGGTGGTGTCCCCGCTGTACGTGATCGCGTAGTAGCCCTTCTTCTTCAACCTGGCCGCAAGGTCGCTCAGTTCGTCCCAGGTGGTGGGCACCGCGTCCGTGCCGACCGCGTCGAGGACCTTCTTGTTGCACAGCAGCGGGTACGCCGACATCAGCACCGGCGTGGCCATCGCCTTCCCGTCGACGGTCACCGCCTTCAGCGCGCTGTCCCGGTAGGCGGACCTGTCCTTCGCCGACATGTACTCGTCGGCCGGGGTGAGGTTGCGCCGGTAGGCGGCGAGCTGGTCGGGGATCAGGTACGCCACGTCCGGGCCCTTGCCGGCCGCGAGCGCGGTGGTCAGCTTGGTGTCGCGGTCGGCCCAGGGGTACGTCTCGACCTTGACGTCGATGTCCGGGTTGGCCTTCTCGAACGCCTTCACCAGGCCGTCCCAGTAGGCGGCGTTCTTCTTCTCGTCGCTGATCACCGGGTACACCCAGGTGGTGACGGAGGCCTTGCCGCCGGCCGACTCGCCGCCCGAGCCGCAGGCGGCGAGAGTGAAGACGGAGGCGACGGCGGTCGCGGCGGCGGTCAGCCGCGCGGTACGGATTCTCACGGGGACTCCTCGGATGAGGTGGGTTTCAGGGGATGGGCGTCCTCGGAGGGGGGCGAGGAGACGCGGTGAGACGGGGCGGGCCCGGTGGCGGTGGCCCGGACGGTGGGGGCGGGGCCGCGCCGTGCGGTCCCTGGGGAGAGGTGAGC
This sequence comes from Streptomyces sp. NPDC104367, assembly GCF_055583825.1. Lineage (NCBI taxonomy): Bacteria > Bacillati > Actinomycetota > Actinomycetes > Kitasatosporales > Streptomycetaceae > Streptomyces > Streptomyces sp. NPDC104367. Next base: position 8,494 of record NZ_JBVJND010000054.1, read on the forward strand.
CGGTCGGCCGTGCGGGGCCTTCGGGGAGGCGGAGGACGGCCGGGCCCCGGACCAGGACGGCCGGGCCCCGGACCCGGGGACCACGCGGGGCTCCTCGCGGGACTCCGCCGCCGGGGGAACCGTGCGGGGCGGCCCCCGGCGGCCGGGAGCGGGCGGCGCCCCCGCCCCGCTGAGCCGGGCGGCGCCCCCGCCCGGCTCAGCTGGACGGCACGGTCTCGACGGTGCCGCCGCGCCGGGACCGTTCGGCCGCGAACGCGGCCAGATGACTGCCGAGCGACTCGGCCGGACCGGAGCGGATGTGGCTCCGGTCCCCGGTCGCGAGGGCGGTGACGAACGCCTCGGTGAGCGCGGTGTCGCCGCCCCCGTGCCCGTCCGCGGCGTTGGAGCCGCTGGGCCCGGTGGTGCGCACCGTCACCGAGTCGTCGCGGAAGTCGTGGACCCACACCCGCTCACCGTCCCCGCGCAGCCAGCCGTGGCTGCCGAAGAGACGGGTCTGGCGGTGGGTCTGCTCGGTGAACGCGGACATGGTGAAGGTGGCGGTGAGCCCGCCCGACAGACGCATCGCGACGACCTGGTGGTCGACCACGTCGTTGTCGGAGCGGTAGACGCAGCGCCCGTACCTGCCGGTGCGCAGCGCCTCGGTCAGCGCCGCCTCGTCGTCCGGGCCGTGGGCCGCCGGGGTGACGTGCGAGACGGGCCAGCCGCCGCCGGTCTTCCGCAGGGCGGGGTAGTAGAGCTTGGGCGCCGAGTAGGGGCAGCTCCTTTCGACGGGGCAGGTCAGACAGTTGTCGGTGGAGCCGGCCGGGGCGTTCTCCGGCCGGAAGTGGGTCAGGCCGCCGAAGCTGGCCACGGTCTCGATCCGGCGGCCGGTCACGTACGCGATCCAGTCCAGGTCGTGGCTGGACTTGGCCAGGATCATCGGCGACGACAGGTCCTCCCGCCGCCAGGGGCCGCGTACGTAGCTGTGCGCGAAGTGCCACCAGCCGACCGGCTCCAGGTGCTCCACCCCGGTCAGGGTGCCGAGCACCCCGCTCGCCACCACCTCGCGCACCAGGTCGGTGTAGGGCGTGTACCGCAGCACGTGGCAGACCGCGAACGGCACGCCGGTCTCCGCCACCCCGGCCACCAGCGTGCGGCACTCCTGCTCGGTGGGCGCGAGCGGCTTCTCGGTCATGACGGCGTACCCGGCGCGGGCCAGGGCCAGCACCGGTTCCACGTGGTCGCGGTCCTGGGTCGCCACGATCACGCCGTCGGCCAGCCGGCCCTCCCGCTCGGTGGCGGCGACCAGCTCCCGCCAGCCGGTGAGGTGCCGATCGGCCCGGGACGCCGCCCGCGCCCCCTCGTCGGGGTCGGCCACGGCCGTCAGCACCGCCCGGTCCGGGTGCTGGTGGATCCAGCCGGCGTACGTCAGACCGCGGTTGCCGGCGCCGACGAGCGCGACGCGCACCGGGCGGCCGAGCGGCGCGGCGTCCGTCGCCGCCGCGGCGGAGGGAGTGTGGGGCATGATGTCGTCCAAGGTCGGAGCCGGAAGGGTTCTCGGTCACGGGTAACGGGATCGCCGCGGGCCACGGGGCCCGCCCACGGGTTCACAGGGGCGCCGGCGCGGAGATCGCGGCGCGGGCACGGAGATCGCGGCACGGGCACGGATGCCGTACGACGGCACGGGCGCCTGCGCCCGGTACCTTCGCCCCCGGTGCCTGCGTCCGGTACCTTCGCCCCCGGCGTCCTGCGCACGGCCCGCCGCAGTCGATTCAGAGCAGCAGGTTGCCCTCGGTGTGCCGCACCCGGTCGCCCTCGTCGGGCATCGCGGTGCGCTCGGTGCCGTCCTCCACGCAGCCGGTGTGCAGGAGATGGCTGCCCGAGCCGAAGGCGGCGGAGGTCAGTTCCAGCCGCCCGGAGCGGAAGGAGCAGCCGGTCGCCTGGTAGCGGTTGGGTCCGTCGGTGACCGCCAGGTGCGCGGTGGATCCGTCGGCGGCCTCGCTGACCAGCCCGTCCAGCTGCCAGGTGACGGTACGGTCGCCGCCGGTCCGGGCGAGCAGCACGGCCGCGGAGTTGGTGCCGGTGATCTTCGCACCGGAGCCGATCCGCAGGCGCTGGTCCTTGGCCGAGTTCAGCTTCAGCCCGGTGTCGGTGAGGACGCCGCCGCGGACGGTGACGTCGGTGTGGGCGACGGTGGTCGGGCCGGCCGTCGCGGAGCCGGTCAGCACGCAGTCCTCCAGGAGCAGGCGCCCGGTGCCGCTGAAGGCGCTGGAGTCGAGTCCTGTCAGCCGCACCCGCTGGAGGTGCAGCGGCGTGTCGACGTTCGCGGCGGTGACGGCGTACGTGTTGCCCTGGGTGAACCCGGAGTCGGCGATCACGTTGGGCCGCTTGGAGCGGGCCGAGGCCTGGCTGATCACCAGTGGTCCGGAGGCCGTGCAGCCGCGGATCTGCACCCCGTCGGCGTTGACCCACAGCATGCCGGAGCCGGCCTGGGCGTTGCCGATGACGTGCATGTCCTCCAGCGTCAGGTCGGTGACCTTGACCCGGGCCACGAACCAGGAGCAGATGTGCTTGCGCACGGTGATCCGCTTGGCGGCGGAGCCCCAGGCGGCACCGGAGTTGGCGAAGGTCATCAGCCCGGAGTTGCCGGTGTAGACGAGGTCGTGCTCGAACTGGCCGTGGGTGACGAACGGGCCCTGGTCGTCGCCGTCGCCGTGGCAGTTGGTGACGTAGCCGTAGGCGGAGGCCGTCCAGTCGTTCAGGTGGCGGGAGTTGGCGACGTGGCAGTCCTCGACGTGGCCGTACAGGCAGTAGATCTGCTGGGTCAGGTAGCCGGCTCCGCCCCAGGTCACCGAGGCCGGGTTCTTCAACTGGCACTGGTAGGTGTGGAAGTAGGTGCACCAGCGGCGCATCACCACCGGCCAGAAGGTGCCGGTCGCGTCGATGCCGGAGACGTCGCAGGAGACGGCGTACTCGTACGCCACCGGGTGCGAGCCGGTGTAGGTGTCGCCGTCGGCGACGCCCTGGAACACCATGTTGCGCACGTGGGCGCGGTGCACGGGGTTCACCTTGGTCCAGGTGAAGGTGCGGCCCGCGGCGAGATCCCAGCCGATCTTGTAGTTGACGCGGATGTGGGTGGCGTCGACCAGCTGGGTGACCTGGACGAGCTTCTGCACCTCCTTCTCGTAGGTGCCGCCGCCCGAGGCCGCGTCGATCACCACCGCCCACCACTGGCCCACCGCGAAGGCCCCGGAGTCGGGGACCTCGAAGACGTCGGCGAGATCGGGCATGGCGGCGGACAGTTTCGACTTCACCACCGTGTCGGTGACCTCGCCGCGGAAGTACAGCACCGCGCCGAACGGGTTGTCGTAGCTGTTCTTCTCGATGCCCTCGGTGGAGACCCGGTGGCCGCCGAAGTCGAGTTCGATCCGGGACCGGCCGAAGGTGTGCCGTTTGGTGAACAGCAGGTCGGTGTGGGCCTCGACCCGGTGCACCGAGTCGTCGGCGACCATCGCGTCGAGCGCGGCGTCGGCGGGCGCGGAGTCGTCGAAGAGCCCGAACCGGCGGAAGTCCATGACGCCGTCGTGGACCTGGAGCCAGCGTCCCTTGGCCTTGGCGTGCTCGGGGGCGAGGACCGTGCCGCCGTTGTGGGCGGCGGCCGAGGACGCCGACCAGCGCACCAGCATGCCGCCGCCGTCACCGGGCTTGTGGTAGCCGGCCACCACGGCGAGCGCCCCGTCGGACAGGGAGGCGGTCTTCAGGGCCCGCAGCGCGGCGACGGCGTCCACCGCACGGATGTCGTCGGCGCCTGCGGAGGAGGCGGACGCGGCGGCCGTTCCGGTGGCCGTGACGGCGGCGATCAGGCCGGTCACGCCGCCCGCCCGGAGCAGGGCGCGGCGGGCCGGCGACGGACCGGTGCCGGCCGTACTGCCGGCGTCGGCGGGGGAGGGAAGCGGGCGGGGACAGGACTCGTCGCGGGAGCGGGACGTGTCACGGGGACGGGGGGAAGTGCTCACGGGACCTCAAGCCTTCATCCGAGGGCGATGGGTGAGGGATCCCGCGATGACGTCGAACGGGCCGGAGAGGGGGACCGGACCCGCTCCCGCACGGTGGTGGGTGCCGTGCGTCGGGCGGATGGCTGGGTGCGGTCGTGGGGGAGCGCGCCCCGGGGCAGGGGGACGGCGACCGGTGTGCGAGTGGACTGAACCACTGCGCTGTCCGAGGAAGTTAAGCGGTCCGTAAAGCGCCGTCAAGACATGCGACCGGCGAACAGGGCGCCGGAAACCGGGATTTAACCGGAATCCGGCGCCCTGTCGCCCCGGTCTCAGCCGTTCCGCTCGGCGGTGACCTGCGCCGACTCGGTCTCGGACACCTCCGCGCCCAGCTCTCTGCTGATCTCGGCGGCGGCGGACCGGACTTGGCGGCCCAGCTCCTGGAACCGCCAGCCGGGCAGGCCGAGTTTGAGGCCGGTCACGCTGATCGCGCCCACGGAGCGCCCGGCGTGGTCGCGCACCACGCTGCCGATGCAGAAGATCCCGTCGGCGTCCTCCTCGTCGTCCAGCGCGTAGCCGGCCGCGCGCACGTCGCGCAGGTGGGCGAAGAGGGTCTCCTCGTCGGTGATGGTCCGTGAGGTGCGGCGGGGCAGTCCGGCCCGGGCGATCAGGGCATGTGCCTCCTCGGGTGTCATGGCGGCGAGCAGGGCCTTGCCCAGGCCGGAGCAGTGCGCCAGCTCCCGGGTGCCCATCCGCAGGTCGAGCCGGGGGCCGCTGTCCAGGTCGACCTGGTCGATGACGACCGCGTGCCCGCTCTCCAGCACCGCGACCCGGGAGGCCAGCCCGCACTCCGCGCTCAGCCGGCGCAGCACCGGGCGGGCCACGTCGCGCAACGACACCTGTTCCTGGGCGCGTTCGCCGAGCCGGGCCAGGCCCATGCCCAGCCGGTAGCGCCGGTTCATGCCCTCGCCCTCGTCCGCCACCAGGCCGTAATGGCGCAGGGTCTGGAGGATCCCGAAGGCGGCGCTCTTGGAGATCCCGCAGCGGACCCCGATCTCGGTGACGCTCAGCCCCTGGCCGGGGGCGCCGACGGCGAGGACCTGGAGGATCTCGGCCGCGCGGCCGACCGTCTTGACCCAGTACTTCGGCTGGTGAGGGGCCTCGTCGGCGAGGCCCTCACCCTCATTGTTCTGCATAGCCGAACAGCGTATCCGCTAACGACCCTTGACGTGTCCGGTTCCCGAGATCTACGATCCTCACTGTTTTGCTATTCAGAACAGTGTTTTGAAAAACGCAGTTCGGCTGGTCCGACTGCGAACCACCTGCGATGACTGCCGGGCGGATGGCGTCCGGGGACCAGCGGCCGGGCAGGGCCGCCTCCCCCACACCCGCACTCAACGCAAGGAGCAGCGAATGACGCTCGCCGAGCGCGCCCGCCGGGTCATCCCCGGAGGGGTCAACAGCGGCCAGCGCAGCATCCCCGGACTCACCGACCTGGTGATCACCCGCACCGAGGGCTCCCGCTTCTGGGACGCCGAGGGCCGGGAGTTCACCGACTACCACGCCGCCTTCGGCCCCCCGCTCCTCGGCCACAACGACCCCGACGTGGCCGCGGCCGTCGCCGCGGCCCGCTCCTCCCTCTCCCTCACCGGCGTCGCCGTCACCGAGGGCGAGGTCCACCTCGCCGAACAACTCGTCGAACTGGTGCCCTCGATGGAGAAGGTGCTGCTCACCAGCACCGGCAGCGAGGCCACCTTCCACGCCCTGCGGCTGGCCCGCGCGGTCACCGGCCGCCGCCTGGTCGTCAAGTTCCAGGGCTGCTACCACGGCTGGCACGACTCCGTCAGCCTCAACGTCATCTCCGCCCCCGACCGCGTCGGCCGCCCCGACCCCACCTCCACCGGCATCCTCCCGGAGGTGCTGGAGGCCACCCTGGTCCTGCGGTTCAACGACACCGAGGGCGTCCGCCGCGCCTTCGCCGAGCACGGCGACGACATCGCCGCCGTCATCCTGGAGCCGATCCCGCACAACGTCGGCGCCCTGCTGCCCACCGACGACTTCCTGCGCACCCTGCGCGCCGAGTGCACCCGGGCCGGCAGCGTCCTGGTCTTCGACGAGGTCATCACCGGCTTCCGGCACGCCCTCGGCGGCTACCAGGAGATCTCCGGCGTCACCCCCGACCTCACCACCCTCGGCAAGGCCATCGCCAACGGGGCCCCGGTCGGCGCCCTCGGCGGCCGCGCCGACCTCATGGACCGCTTCAGCTCCCGCCCCGGCGGCCCGGTCTTCTTCGCCGGCACCTACAACGGCCACCCCGACGTGGTCGCCGCCGCCCTCGCCACCCTGCGCAAACTCCGCGAGGAACCCGTCCACGAGCACGTGTACCGCCTCGGCGACCGCGTCCGCGACGGGCTCACCGGCCTCTACCGCGACCTCGGCGTCCCCGCCGTCGTCACCGGCTTCGGCTCCGTCTTCGTCACCTACTTCATGTCCGGCCCCCAGCCGCGCAGTTACGACGACCTGCTCGCCAACGACGCCGCCCGCTTCATCGGCTACCGCCGCCACCTGGTCGAACAGGGCGTCTTCGAGCTGCCGTTGAACCTCAAGCGCAGCCACCTCTCCTACGCGCACACCGACGCCGACGTAGACCGGCTCCTGGAGGCCACGGCCGTCGCCGTCCGCCAGGTCCTCGCCGACGGCGGCACCGACGACCTGGAGCACACCTCGACCATGGGCGGAGCGCTGCGCTGATGCTGACCGTCGACACCCGACGCCCGGCCGGACCGGCGGGCCGCATCACCCGAGTGGAGACCCTCGCCCTGGGCACCGCCTGGCGCGACTTCGGATACGTCCGCCTCCACACCGACCAGGGCCTCACCGGAGTCGGCGAGATCACCCACCCCTACCGGGTAGCCGAGACCTGCGCCCTCACCGAGGCGATGGGCCGCCGCCACCTCATCGGCGCCGATCCCTTCGACGTCGAGGAGATCTGGCTGCGCATGTACCAGGGCGACTTCCTGCGCGGCGGCGACATCGGCGGGATCGTCGTCTCCGGCGTCGACCAGGCCCTGCACGACCTGATGGGCAAGGCCCTCGGCGTCCCCGTCTACCGCCTCACCGGTGGTGCCACCCGCGACCGGGTCCGGGTCTACGCCAACGGCTGGTACACCGGCGAGCGTGAGCCCGAGGTGTTCGCCGCCAAGGCCAAGGCCACCGTCGCCAAGGGCTACACCGGCCTCAAGGTCGACCCGTTCGGCGCCGGACTGCACGAACTCGACCGCTTCGAACTGCGCCGTTCCCTCGCGCTGGTCCAGGCCGTCCGCGAGGCCGTCGGCCCCGACGTCGACCTCTACATCGAGGGCCACGCCCGGTTCGCCATGGCCACCGCCCGACGGCTGGTCCACGAACTCGCCCCGTTCGACATCGGCTGGTTCGAGGAACCCCTGCCCTGGACCCACATCGAGCGCTACGCCGAGCTGCGCGCCATCGCGCCCTTCCCGCTCTCCGGCGGCGAGCACTTCCACAACCGGTACGAGTACAAGCCGCTGTTCGCCGCCAACGCGGTCGACATCGTCCAGCCCGACCTCTCCATGGCCGGCGGCTTCACCGAACTCCGCAAGATCGCCGCCCAGGCCGACGCGCACGGCATGACCGTCGCCCCGCACAACTCCAACTCCCCGCTGTGCACGACCGCCTCGGTCCACGCGGCGCTGGGACTGACCAACTTCACCGTCCTGGAGACCTTCGACGGCCTGCTGGAGCCCTACGTCTTCGACGCCGTCAGGGGCGCCCTCCCGGTCGAGGACGGACACATCGCCCTCCCCGAACGCCCCGGCCTCGGCATCGAACTCGTCGACGAGGTCTTCGCCGAGCACCCGCCCACCCACCGCTTCTGGAACATGTTCGCCGAGGGCTGGGAGAAGAGGAACCGCACATGAGCACGGCCACGGCGGGCCCCGTCGTCGACGTCCACTCGCACCTCTTCAGGCACAGCCACGACTTCGACGACACCTTCCGCGCCGAGTCCGCCCGCGCCCACGCCGGCGAGGTCGACCTGACCGTCCGCTGGGAGGACTACGCGGCCACCGCCCCGCCGGGCACCCGCACCGTCGTGGTCGGCGGCAAGGCCCGGCGCAGCGGACTCTGGGTGGACGACACGGCCGTCGCCGCGTACGTCGCACAGCACCCCGACCACCTCATCGGCTACCTGGCCCTCGACCCCACCCAGCCCGGCTGGCAGGACGAACTCCGCCACGGACACCAGGAACTGGGCCTGCGCGGCATCAAACTGATGCCGATGTACGCCGGGTTCGACCCGGCCGCCGAGGAGTACGACGAGCTGTACGCCTACGCCGAACGGCACGCCCTGCCCCTGCTGGTGCACACCGGGACCACCTTCGTCTCCCAGGCCCGCCTGGAGTACGCGATGCCCCGTCACCTGGACGAGGTCGCCATCCGCCACCCCGAACTGCGCATGGTGCTCGCCCACATGGGCCACCCCTTCGAGGGCGAGTGCATCGCCGTCATCCGCAAGCACCGGCACGTCTACGCCGACATCAGCGCCCTGCACTACCGGCCGTTCCAGCTCTGGCACACCCTCCGCCTGGTCCAGGACTACGGAGTGTGGGACAAGCTGCTCTTCGGCAGCGACTACCCGTTCACCACCGTGGACGACTCCGTCGAAGGACTGCGCCGGATCGCCGCGATCCCCGGCATCCCGGGCCTGGACCCCCTCGACAAGGACGCCGTCGAAGCCCTCGTCCACCGGCCCTCCCTGGGCCTGCTCGGCCTCGACTGACCCCCGCACCCACGCACGACAGGAGCCGCCATGGCCTCGGACCGCTTCGACCTGACCGGACGCACCGCCCTGGTCACCGGCGCGGCCCGCGGCCTCGGCCGGGCCTTCGCCACCGCCCTCGCCGAAGCCGGCGCCGACCTGGTCCTCACCGACCTGCCCGGCAGTCCCGACCTCGCCGAGACGGCCGCCCGGATCGAGGCCCTGGGCCGCACCGCGCACGTCCTGCCCCAGGACCTGAGCGACACCGGCGCCCTGCACGCCTTCGCCGACCGCGTCCGCGCCACCGCCGGCCCCCTGCACATCCTCGTCAACAACGCCGGCACGGCCGCCCTGGAACGCTTCAACGAGATCACCCCGGAGAGCTGGTACCGGGTCATGCGGGTCAACCTCGACGCCGTCTTCTTCCTCACCCAGCGCATCGCCGAGCACATGATCGCCGACCGGGTGCCCGGCCGGATCATCGGCATCACCTCCAAGAACGCCCTCGTCGCCGAGGCCGGCCTGGCCCACTACAACGCCTCCAAGGCCGCGGTCGACCTGCTCACCCAGACCCTCGCGGTCGAACTCGCCCCGCACGGCATCACCGTGAACAGCATCGCCCCCGGCATGGTCGCCACCCCCATCGACGACGAGTTCCCCTTCGACCGCGAGGCGTTCGAGGCCGCCTACCGCGAGCGCATCCCGCTCGGCCGGTACGCCGAACCCGAGGAGTGCGCCGGCGCCCTGCTGCTGCTCGCCTCCGACGCGGGCGCCTACCTCACCGGCACCCGCCTCGTCGTGGACGGCGGCGTCCTCGCCGACCAGATGCCCCGCACCCGCTTCATGCCGCCCTACCGCCCCACCCTCCCCGTCGACCCCGCCGGCCGGCCCGCCCCCTGACAGGAAGGCACCCCTCCCGCGATGAGACCCGACCCCGCCATCGGGCGGCGCCTGATCGGCGCCGGAGGCCTGGGCGCCGCCCTCGCCGTACTCGCCGCCCCCGGCACCGCCACCGCCGACCCCCGCACACCCGACCCCCGCACCCCCGGCAGCATCACCGCCGACACCGTCGCCGACCTCCTCGCCCTGCCCTCGCGCTCCCGCACCGACGGCGAACTCGCCCTGGTCGCCGGGTACCACGCGCCCGGCGACGGCGGCGGCACGGCCCTGCGCTGGACCGCCCGCTCCACCGCCGCCGCCAACGGAGGCACCGTCCTGCGCCCCGAGGACCGCCCCGCGCAGGGCCGCTGGCTCCAACTCCACTACGGCGTGGCCGACTTCCGCCGCTTCGGCCACTTCGACGCCGAACACCCCGCCGACGACGCGCTCGACGCACTGCTCGCCGACGCCACCGTGCACCGCATCGAGGCCCACACCGACCTGCTCTTCCGCCGCCGCCACCAGGTCACCCGCTCCCGGCTCACCCTCGACTTCGGCGGCCACACCGTGCACACCGGCGGCATGGAGAGGAACACCCACGACAACCCGTTCGGCGCGCTCCTGTACTGCGCCGGCACCGTGACCGACACCGTCGTGACGTACGACCTGCCCGAGAAGGTCATCGAGCTGACCGACAGCTTCCCCGTCCCCGACTCCCGCGCCTTCGCCGTCGGCCAGTGGTGGGCGCTGCGCGGCGACGAGGTCGAGGGCGGCGGCGCCGACGAGCGCGAGCTGCAGAAACTGGTCGAGATCACCGAGATCGTGGACGCCACCCACGTCCGGGTGAACTACCTCAACGGCTGGGAACTCGCCGCCGGCCGCACCCTCACCTGGACCAGGGTCCGCCCCGTCGAGCAGGTCCACGTCCGCGACCTGGTGTTCCTCGGCGCCGGCCAGGACACCGGCGCGACCGACGACGAGTACAGCGGCTCCCACCCGGTCGCCTACGAGTACGCCGTCGACTGCGACGTCTCCGGCATCCACGCCACCGGCACCTTCTGGCCGGTGATCATGCGCCGCTGGTGCACCCGCTTCCGCACCGAGCACTGCTCGCTCAAGAACCCGCCCACCGTCTTCTACGGCGGCGCGGGCTACCTCACCCAGCAGATCTACTGTCTCTACGGCCGCGTCGCCGACTGCGTCACCAGCAACGTCCGCCACCTCAACGACCTGACCGCGTCCGCGTACTGCACGGTCGTCAACTGCCACGGCGACGGCGACGACGCGGGCGGCAACCCGTTCACCACCCACGGCCAGTACGAGCACGACCTGCTCTTCGAGGGCAACTCCGGCCTGATGGACATCGCCAACTCCGGTGCGCAGTGGGGGATCTCCGCCAAGCGCATCACGGTCCGGGACCACGTCTGCTCCTGGTTCACCGCCAACACGAAGATCACCGACCTGACGCTGGAGAACGTCAGGGTGATCGCGCGCCCCGCCTTCGACCCCGACGGCACCCTCGTCGTCAACGCCGACGGCGCCCAACTCAAGGGCTGCACCGCCAAGTTCTTCGCCGTCGCCCAGCGCTCCGCCCGTTCCTCGCGCCCCACCACGATCACGGACTGCTCCTTCGCCCTGCCCGCAGGCAGCGTCCTGGTGCAGACCCCGGTCACCGGCGCGGTCCACTTCGTGCGCACCACGCTCTCCGGCCTGGACGGCAACATCCTGCGCGGCCCCGGCGCGGTCACCTTCACCGCCTGCACCCTCACCGGAGCCGACGGCGGCACGGGAGCGCCGCTCCAGGTGGGCTCCGCCGAGGTCCGCGTCGACGGCGGCACCCTCACCGACACCGGCATCGCCCTCACCGCCGTACGCGATCAGCGCGTCAGCGTCGGCGGCGGCGCCCGCCTCACCGGTACCAACTCCGCCCGCGCCCTCCTCGCCCGGGCCGCCGGCACCGCCACCGTCGTCTGGGACCTCGACGGCGTCCGCGCCGACGCCCCCGACGGCACCGCCCACCTGCGGATCACCGGTGGCACCAACCACTACACCGCCGTCGGCGCCCGCCTGACCGGCGGCACCCTCGACCTGCGCCCGGACGCCTTCACCGGCGACTCCACCCTCCTGCACACCGGCTGCACCGAACGCGCCGTCACCCGTTCCGACTGGCCCGCCCCCGGCGAACGCGTCCACGACGACGGCAACCTGCTCGTCTGACACCGGCTCGGCCGGCCCCGCTGCTCCGCGTCAGGAAAGGCACCCATGGAGTTCAGGACCGCCACCCCGCAGGACGAACCCGCCCTCGGCCGCCTCTGGCGCACCGCCTTCGGCGAGGCCCCCGTCCTCCCCCTCTGGCGCACCGGACCGGACCGCCACCCGCGCACCCTGCTCGCCACCGAGCACGGCGAGGTGCTCTCCGCGCTCCACTGGCAGCCGAGGCCGATCCGCACGGCGGACGGCGGCACCGACCGGGTCGGCTGCGTCGGGGGCGTGGCCACCCTCCCGCAGGCGCGGGGGAGGGGCCTGGTCGCCCGGCTCCTCACGGACACGGTCCGGGCCATGACCGCCGAACGCTGCGCCTGGTCCCTCCTGTTCACCGGCACCCCCGGTGTCTACCGCTCGGCGGGCTGGCGGACGTTCCCCAGCCCGGCCTGGCACACCCCGCTCGCACCCGGCACTCCCCACCCTTCGGGCGTACGGCCCGCCCGGCCCGACGATCCGCCCCGCCTCGCCGTCCTCAGGGACGGCTACGACCGGCACCGTCCGCTCACCACCGTGCGCACCCCGCACGACTGGCGGGTCCGGCTTCCGCACTGGTACGGCCCCGCCACCACGACCCTGGTCGCCGGCGCCCCGCCCGAGGGCTTCGCCGTCCTGCGCCTCACCCCCGACCGGGCCTCGCTCCTGGAGATCGCCCTCGGCGGCCCGGCCCCCGAGGACACCGCGCGCGCCCTGCTCGCCGCCGCGGCGGCCCGGGCCGCCGCCCGCGGCCACCGCACCCTCACCGCCCGCCTCCCCGACACCCCCGAACTCCGCGCCGCCGCGGACGCCCTCTTCCCGTCCCGCACACCCGTCACCGACCACTGCGGCATGGCCCGCCCCGTCCTGTCCGCCCCCGAACCGGTCCACGCCACGGTCACCGCACCCGGCGCGACCCACTGGTACGGCGACTCCTTCTGACCGGGCCAGGTCAGAGGGCCGTCTGCCGGTGGCGGCGCCGGTGCCGAGCGGCTCGGCACCGACGCCGCCACCCGGTCACGGCGCCGGGTCCCCGAGCGGCGCGGTCGAGCCGCGCACGATCAGCCGGGAACCGACCCGCAGGAGCCGGCCCGTCCCCTGCGCCGCGGAGTCCGCGCCCTCGGGGCGGCGGTCGATGCGGCGCAGCAGTTGTTCCACCGCCAGTTCGCCGAGGTCGCGGGCGTTGTTGTCGACGACGGTGATCGGCGGGTGCCAGTACGGGAACCAGGGTGCCTCCTCGTGGCACACGAGCGAGAGCCGGTCCGGCACCCGGACGCCGAGCTGGACCAGCGCGCCGAGTGTGCCGAACGTCGCCTCGTGGTTGGCGCTGTAGAGGGCGGTGGGCGGCCGGTCGGCGGTCATCAGCCGCATGACCGACTCGGTGCCGAAGGGCACGGTGTAGGGGCCGCGCGCCACCAGGGCGGGATCGGCCTCGATCCCGGCCGCGGCCAGCGCGGCCGTGAAACCGGCGTGGCGGTCCCGTCCGGAGTCGACCTCCGGCGGCCCGCCGATGAAGGCGACGCGCCGGTGTCCCAGGCCGAGCAGGTGCTGGACCGCCAGTTCGGCACCCTCGCGGTCACCGGCCATCACGCAGTCGCCCGAGACGCCGACGGGCGCGCGCATCAGGTTGACCACCGGGATGCCCGCCTTGCTCACCTGCCGGACCATGTCGTTGTTCTCGCCGGTGCCCACGATGACCAGCCCGTCGACGCGGTGGTCGAGGAGCGTGTCCAGATAGCCGCGTTCCCGCGCGGGGTCCGAGTCGGTGACGCACAGCAGCACCTGGTAGCCGCACTCGTCGAGCCGCTGCTGGAGCACCTCGGTGATGACGTGGAACGAGGCGTTCACCAGGTTGGTGATCACCAGCCCGACCAGATTGCTGCGCCGGGTGCGCAGTCCGCTGGCGACCCTGTTCGGGCGGTAGCCGAGGCGCTCCGCCGCCGACTGCACGGCGCGCCGGGTCTGGGCGCTGACCCGGCTGGAGCCGCTCAGCACCCGTGAGGCCGTGCTCTTGGAGACCCCCGCGGCGTCGGCTACCTCGTCCAAGGTGACTGCCACCGGTCCACCCCCGATCGTGAAATCGATCCCATGGTTTCCCGCTCGCTGGCGGGATCGTGGGCCCCATCATGGCAGATCTGGTCGAGTCGGTGGCGTAAACAATGCGTTTCAGCGGCGATTTTCGGTCGTCATTTCTTGACTTGGTCTTCGGCGCCCTGCCAGCGTTCTGTGCAATCGATCCCACAAAGCGTCCACCACTCGTGACGCGGACGCTCGATCGGAGCCCTCAGAATGAACACTTCGGCCGCCGTGTCCTGGCACGGCTACTGGCCCGCCGCCCCCACCCCGTTCGCCGCCGACGGCTCGCTCGACGAGGACGCCTGGCGCGCGCTGCTCGGCCTCTACGCCGAACAGGGCGTGCACGGGGTCCTGGTGAACGGCACGACCGGCGAGTGGTTCTCCCAGAGCGCCGAGGAGCGCCTGCGGCTCGCCGAGATCGCGGTCGCCGAACTCTCCGGGCGGATGCCCGTGGTGATCGGCTGCGGCGCGTTCACCGCGCAGGAGTCCATCCGGTACGGCGAACACGCCCGCTCGATCGGGGCGGACGGCATCCTCACCACTCCGCCCCCCTACGTCCACCCGAGCCAGGACGAGATCGTCGCCTTCTACACCACCCTCGCCGAGGCCGTCGACCTGCCGCTCATGGTCTACAACTGGCCGCGCGGCACCGCCGTCGACATCAGCGTCGACACCCTCGTCCGACTGGCCGAGCTCGACACCGTCGTCGCCGTCAAGGACAGCTCCGGCGACGAGCTGAAGGTCGCCGACACCTGCGCCGCCCTGGCCGGCCGGGTCCAGGTCTTCGGCCGCTTCATCCACCGCCGCGGCCTGGCCGTCATGGCGGAGTTCGGCGGCGCGGGGAACATCGACGGCGGCGCCCTGGGCGCGCCCTTCGCCGTCCCCTTCTACGAGGCCTACTGGGCCGGTGACCTCGGACTGGCCCGGACCTGGTCCGCCCGCTACGAACGCCTCGTGAACCTGCTCGTCAACGACGACTACAGCTCCCGGTTCGCCTCACCCACCTCACAGCTCAAGGCCGCCATGCGGCTGCTCGGGCAGCCCGGGGGACAGGTACGCCCCCCGCTGCTCCCGCTGGAGGACCCGTCCGCCCTGGCCCGCCTGTCCGCGGCGCTCGACCAGGCCGGCCTGCACCCCTGTTCCACCGACACCGGAAAAAGGTGAACCCACCGTGCGCAGACTTCTCATCGCGGCCTCCGCGTCCGTCGCCCTGCTGCTGACCGCCACGGCCTGCGGCGGCCAGGACTCGGACGCCTCGTCCACCGCCGCACCGACCGGCTGCACGCCCAAGCTGGGCAAGGACGAGCTGGTCACGGCGGGCACGCTGACGATATCCACGAACGCCACCCTGCCGCCCATGCAGTACCTGGACTCCTCCAGCAAGATCGTCGGCATGCGGGTGGACCTCGGCGACGCGATAGCCAAGCTGCTCTGCCTCACCCCGAAGTTCGTCAACATCCCCTTCGACGCGCAGATCCCGGGCGTCCAGTCGGGCCGCTGGGACATGATCGACACCGGCATGTTCTACACGCCCGAGCGGGCCAAGACCATCAAGCTCGTGCCCTACGAGATCCAGGGCGTCGCCGTCTCGGTGGCCAAGGGCAACCCGAAGGGCATCGCCTCCGAGGACGACCTGTCCGGCCGGACCATCGCCGTGGAGGCCCCGGGCTACGAGTTCGACACCCTCACCGCGCTCAACAAGAAGCTCAAGGCCGCGGGGAAGAAGCAGGTCACCGTCCGCACGTTCACCACCACCGCCGACGCCTACCAGGCCCTCTCCGCCGGCCAGGTGGAAGGCGTCGCGATCGTCGAGTCGGTCACCAGCCACTACCAGAAGGACGGCGCCTTCGAGACGGCCGTCAAGGGCATGAACCCCGCACCGCTCGCCCTCGGGTTCGGGAAGCAGAAGCCCGCCGACGCCGTGGCCGAGGCGCTGAACACCCTGCGCGACAACGGCTACCTGGCCACCTTGTTCAAGAAGTACGGCGTGACCACCTACTCCGGTCCGCTCAAGGTGTCCACCGGCACGATCAGCGCCAAGTAGCGCCACTTCACCACCACGAAAGGGCGAGACCCATGTGGTCCTGGGAAGCCTTCTTCTCCTTTCTCCACGATCCCCTGCTCCTCCAGGGAGCCTGGACGACGGTATGGCTGACGGCCGTCAGCATGGCGCTCGCCCTTCCGCTCGCCGTGCTGGTGGCGCTCGGCAGAGCGTCCCGGTTCGCGCCGCTGCGCCTGGTCACCGGAGGCTACGTCTGGCTGATGCGGGGCACCCCGCTGCTGGTCCAGCTGGTCATCATCTACACCGGCCTGCCCCAGCTGGGCCTGCGCTTCGGCGTCATCACCTCGGCCCTGACCGGCCTCGTCCTCAACGAGGCGGCGTACCTGTCGGAGATCGTCCGGGCCGGCGTCCTGTCGGTCCCGCGCGGCCAGGCCGAAGCGGCGCGCGCCCTGGGCATGCCGCCCTGGAAGGTGTTCCGGGTGGTGGTCATGCCACAGGCCCTGCGGGTCATGGTGCCCTCGCTCGGCAACAGCTTCAACGGCCTGCTCAAGACGACGACGCTGGTCTCGGTCATCTCCGTCGAGGAACTGCTGCGCCGCACCCAGTTCGCCGTCCAGACCAACTTCAGGGTCCTGGAGGGGCTGACCGCGGCGGCCCTCTACTACCTGGCGATGACCACGCTGTGGGGCCTGGTCCAGCAGTGGCTGGAAGCCCGCGTCGGCCGCGGCTACCAGGCCCGGCCCACCAGCGGCCGACGCATCCGCGGCGCGGCACCCGAACTGGAGACCCGATGACCATCGAGACCGTCGTGGAAGCCCGCCAGGTCCGCAAGTCGTACGGCGACGTCGAAGTCCTCAAGGGCATCGACCTGACCGTCCGCCAGGGCGAGGTCGTCCTCGTCCTGGGCCCGTCGGGCGGCGGCAAGAGCACCTTCCTGCGCACCCTCAACCACCTGGAGACCCCCGACTCGGGCACCGTCACCGTCTGCGGCGAGCGGATCGGCTACGGCGAGAAGGGCGCGCTGCGCGAACGGCGCACCGCCGTCCAGCGCCGGCTGACCGGGATGGTCTTCCAGCAGTTCAACCTGTTCCCGAACATGACCGCCCTCGACAACGTGGCGGCGGGCCCCGTCCATGTGAACCGCGTCCCCAGGGCCGAGGCACGCGCCACGGCGGGCGAACTGCTCGCCATGGTGGGCCTGGCCGACAAGACCGGCAACTACCCCGCCCAGCTCTCCGGCGGACAGCAGCAGCGCGTCGCCATCGCCCGGGCCCTGGCCATGCGCCCGCAACTGCTGCTCTTCGACGAACCGACCTCGGCCCTGGACCCCGAGATGGTGGGGGAGGTGCTCGACGTGATGGTCCGGCTCCGCGAAGAGGGCATGACCATGATCGTCGTCAGCCACGAGATGGGCTTCGCCAGGGCCGCGGCCGACCGGGTGGTGTTCATCAGCGACGGCGTCGTCGTGGAGGACAAGGCACCCGACCGCTTCTTCGCCGCCCCGGAACACGCCCGCACCCGCCAGTTCCTGGACCGGATCCTCTGATGTCTGTGAGCACTGCCATGAGCACCACCCGACGCACACCCCGAACACCCGAGACCGTCACCGTGACCGTGGACGGTACCCCCGTCACG
Source organism: Streptomyces sp. NPDC104367 (assembly GCF_055583825.1). Taxonomy (NCBI): domain Bacteria; kingdom Bacillati; phylum Actinomycetota; class Actinomycetes; order Kitasatosporales; family Streptomycetaceae; genus Streptomyces; species Streptomyces sp. NPDC104367. The sequence continues at coordinate 26,072 of NZ_JBVJND010000054.1, forward strand.
GCCTGGGCCGGCCAGTCCGTGACCGCCGCCCTGGTCACCTCCGGCATCTGGCCCCTGCGCCGCAACCCGGTCAACGGCCAGCTCCGCGGCCCGTTCTGCGGAATGGGCGTCTGCCTGGAGTGCGAGGTGACCATCGACGGCCGCCCGCTCTCCCGCAGCTGCACCGCGCATGTCGCGGACGGCATGGACATCAGGACGACGACCCATGAGTGAGCCGGAGACCGATGTCGCGGTCGTCGGAGGCGGACCCGCCGGACTGCGCGCCGCACTGACCCTGGCGAAGGGCGGCCTGGACGTCGTCCTCCTCGACGAGTCCGACGAACTCGGCGGCCAGTACTACAAGCGCCGCTCCCCGCACCTGAGCGCCGCCTTCGGCGACTTCCGCCCCCGCGGCACCGCACTCATCCACGAGGTCAGGGCGGCCGGGGTCACCTGCCGCACCGGCACACTGGTGTGGGGCGCCGAGGACGACGGGCACACGCTCCTCACCAGCGACGTCCGCACCGGAGCCCTCGGCCGGGTCCGGTCCGGGGCCACCCTCGTCGCCGCCGGCGCCTACGAACGCTCCCTGCCCTTCCCGGGATGGACCCTGCCGGGCGTGGTCACCCCCGGCTTCGCCCTCCACCTGGCCACCATGGACCGGGTGCCCGTGGGCCGCCGCGTGGTGCTGGCCGGGACCGGCCCGTTCCTGCTCCCCGTCGCCTGCGCACTGCTGGAGGTGGGCGCCCGCATCGAGGCGCTGATCGAGCTGAACCACCCCTACCGGCCCGCTCCCGGTGCCGTCGCCGGCGCGCTGCGGCAGCCCGCCCGGCTGGCCGAGGCGGCCCGCTACCTGCTGACCCTGGCACGCCACGGCGTACGCGTCGAGCAGGGCGCCCGCGTCGTCGCCGCCCACGGAGACACCCAGGTCCAGGCCGTGGAGATCGCCGGCGCCGACGGCAGGGTACGGCGGCTGGAGACCGACGCGCTGTGCGTGGGCTTCGGCTTCCGGCCCAGCACGGAACTGCCCCGGCTGCTGGGCTGCCGCACCGCACCGGACCCGACCGGCACGGAGTTCCTCCCGGTCGTCGACGCCTACGGCGCGACCTCGGTGGACGGCCTGTACGTCGCCGGTGACTGCGCGGGCATCGCGGGAGTGCACGCGGCGGGCGTACGCGGCGAACTGGCCGCGCACGCGATCCTGCGCCGGCTGACCGCGGGCCCCGGTGACCGGCGCCGGGTGGCGGCACTGCACCGGCGGGCCCGGTCCCTCGACCGCTTCGCGGCGCTCGCCGACCGCCTCTACCCGCTGCCCGCCGACGCGGTGGCCGCCATCCCCGACGAGACCCAGGTGTGCCGCTGCGAAGGGGTCAGCGCGGGCGAGATCCGGCAGTCCGCCGCCATCGGCTGGAACGACCTGCACGGCGCCAAGGCCGCCACCCGCGCCGGCATGGGCCCGTGCCAGGGACGCGAGTGCGGGCACATCGTCGCCGCGCTCACCTCGCGCGGCACCCCGGAGTGCTTCGCCGCCCGTATGCCGCTGCGGCCACTGCCCATGGCCACCACGGTCGAAGAAGGGGACGAACGGTGAACCAGCCCGACGTCATCGTCATCGGCGCCGGCATCCTCGGCGCCAGCACCGCGTTCCACCTCGCCGAACGCGGACACCGCGTCGTGGTCCTGGAGCGCGGCGCGCCCAACCGCGAGGGCTCCGGCACCACCGCCGGCAACCTCCACATCCAGGCCATCCACACCCGCAGGCCCGGCCAGGAGACCCCGGTCGACAGCGCCCGCCTGCTGCCGCTCCAGCGCCGGGCCTCCGACCACTGGGCGCAGATCGAGGAACGGCTCGACGCGGACGTGGAGCTGAGGCGCGGCGGCGGCTTCATGGTCGCCGAGACCGAGGCCCAGGAGGAGGAACTGCGCGAGAAGCACACCTGGGAACAGGCGGCCGACATCCCCACCGAGGTGCTCACCGGCGACGAGGCCCGTGCACAACTGCCCCTGCTGTCCCGGCGCGTACGCGCCGCCAGCTGGTGCTCCCTGGACGGCTACGCCAACCCGCTCCTGATCACCCCCGCCTATCTCGCCGCCGCCCGCCGCCACGGCGCCCAGCTCCATCCCTTCACGCCCGTGACCGCCGTCCAGCGGGTCGGCGACGACTACAAGGTGTCCTGCGGGGACCGGAGCTGGACCGCACCGACCGTCGTCAACGTGGCGGGACCGTGGATCACCGGCACCGCCGCCCTCGCCGGAATCGACGTGCGCATGGCACCGGTGGCGATCCAGATGCACGTCACGGTCCGCGTGGCACCGGTGATGCACCACCTGGTCCAGCACATCGGCGAGGGCATGTCGGTCAAGCAGGTCAGCGCCGGCAACCTGCTGATCGGCGGCGGCTGGCCCGCCGCCCGCCTGGACATGAACGGCCGCAGCACCGTCAGCGTGCCCAGCATGGCCGGCAACCTCGCCCAGGCCGGACGCATCCTGCCGTTCCTGCGCGACCTGCGCCTGTTGCGCATGTGGGCCGGACCGCTGGCCGCGACCCCCGACGAGATGCCGGTGATCGGTGAAGTCCCCGGCCATCCCGGCTACTTCGTCGCCGGCGGCACCTACGCCTTCACCCTCGCCCCCGTGTGGGGCGACACCCTGGCCCGGATGATCGCGGGGCAGCCCCCCGCCGACCCGGTGGACGACCTGGGCCCCGGCCGCCTGACGCACGACAGCGCCGCCCCCGTTCTCTGACCCCCGACCCGAAGGACACCGCACCATGACCACCCTGAAGATGTTCGTCAACGGCCAGGCCATGTCGGGAGGTTCCCTCAGCCACGCGCTGCGCGACGCCCGCCTCCTCGGCCCCGTCCGCACGGCCCCCGCCTACCGGTTCCACTCGGTGCGCGACGAGTTCCCCGGACTCCACCCGGTCACCGTCGGCGGCGCGGCCATCCTCGGCGAGGTCTACGAGGTCGGCTACGACGTGCTGCGGGAGAAGCTGCTCCCCGAGGAGCCGGCGGAACTCGAACTGGGCGTCATCACCCTGGAGGACGGCACGGGTTCGCTGTCGATGCGGATGCGCGCCGAGGCCCTGACCGCCCCCGGCGTCACCGACATCACCGCGCACGGCGGCTGGCACGCCTACCTCGCCACCCTCTGACCGTCAACTCCCCTCTCCCGCACCCCCGTCGGAGGCCCCCATGTCCCTTCCGCAGCCCATCGACCTCATCGTCCGGGGCGGCACCGTGGTCAACGCCGACTGGCAGGGCGTCGCCGACGTCCTGGTCGGCGCCGGAAAGGTGATCGGAGTGGTGGAGCCGGGCTCCTACCGCCCGGCCCGGCACCCCGGCACCACCGAGATCGACGCCTCCGGGCGCCTCGTGCTCCCCGGCGGAGTCGACCCGCACTGCCATGTCGGCTTCACCTCCGGGGACTTCACCTCCCTGGACGACTACCGCCAGGCCACCACCGCCGCCGTCTTCGGCGGTACGACGACCATCGTCGACTTCGCCATCCCGCGCCCCGGCGAGAACCCGGCCGACGTCGCCGCGGTCCAGCGGGCCAAGGCGGAGCAGGGCCTGTGCGACAGCGCCCTGCACGGGTGCGTGGTCGAGTGGGACGACACCGTGCCCGAACAACTGCGGTCGATGACCGCCGACGGCATCGTCACCGTGAAGATGTTCACCACGTACCGCGGCGAGACCATGGCCGACGAGAAGACGATCCTCAACGTGATGACGACCCTGAGAGACCTGGGCGGCATGGTCGTCATCCACTGCGAGGCCGACCACATCATCGCCGACACACAGGAGCGCGGCGAGGCGGCGGGCGGCATCAGCGCATGCCATCACGCCGGGACGCGACCGGAACTGGCCGAGAACGCCTCGGTCGCCGAGATCCTGGCGATCGCCGAGTCCGTCGACGCCCCCGTCTACTTCGTCCACCAGTCGACGCCCGAGGCGGTGGACCTCGTGGCCCGGGCCCGCGGCCGGGGCGTCCGCGCCTTCACGGAGACCGTGGCCCACCACCTGACCCTGGACGACAGCGCCTACGCGGGCCCGCACCCGGAGCGCTTCGTGTGCTGCCCCCCGCTGCGCGGCGCCGGCACGGTCGCGGGGCTGCGCTCACGCGTGCTGATGGGCCAGGTGGCGACGATCGGCAGCGACCACTGCTGCTACGACACCGCCCAGAAGGAGTCCGTCAGCCACGACGTACGGGCCATGCCCAACGGCCTGCCGGGGGTCGAGACCCGTATGCCGGTGGTCTTCAGCGACCTGGTCGTCAAGGGCGGTCTGCCGGTCGGGCGCTTCGTGGAGCTGATGTGCGCCAACCCGGCGAAGCTCAACGGCCTCTACCCCCGCAAGGGGGTCATCGCCCCCGGCGCCGACGCGGACCTCGCCGTCTGGGACACCCGCACCACGCGCACCGTACGCAGCGGGGACCTGCACATGGCCACGGACTACACGCCCTACGAGGGCATGGAGGTCACCGGCTGGCCGGAGACGGTGGTGGTCGGAGGCCGCCCCGTGGTGGCGGCGGGCCGCCTCGTGGCGCCCGAACCCCGAGGCCGCCACCTGAAGTCGGGCCCCCTGAGCCGCTCCCTGCTCTGCTGAAGCCCCGCCCCGTGGGCGGCGGATCGCCGCCCACGTTTCACGCCCGCGCCGGTGCCGTGCCCGCGCGCAGGATGCCTTCGACGCCGTCCAGGAACGTCTCACAGATCAGCGCCGGGTCGAAGAGGCAGCCCGCTGCCATCGCGCCGTCCCGGAGCATGACGAAGTGCCGGCCCGCCGCGTCGGCGGGAGCGCAGCCGGCGTCCTCCAGCAACCGCGTCGCGGTGTCCAGGAACCACTGCCGGTGGGCCAGCACGGCCCGGTGGACGGGGTGTGCCGGGTCGGGGAACTCGGCCGCCGCGTTGAGGAAGGCGCACCCGCGGAACCCGGCGGACCGGATGCCCTCGGCGATCGACCGGCTCACGGCCCGGACCGTGTCGGCGGCGGGCAGGCCCTGCGCCCGGACGGCGTCGACCTGTCCCCGGATGCCGTGATCGGCCAGTTGCAGGTAGGAAAGGATCAGCTCCTCCTTTCCCTTGAAATGCCGGTACAGGGTGGCGCGAGTGACCTGGGCCTGCGCGATGATCCGGTCCACGCCGACGGAGTGGATCCCCTCGGTGTAGAAGATCCGGGTCGCCGTGTCGAGCAGCCGTGCCCGCGCCTCGGACATGCTCTTGCCTTCTGTGCCCGCACTCATGGGGCCCACGGTACCAGCCGATGAGGGAGAACGTTCGGTCTTGACAGGGGAGCGAGGGCGTGATTTAGATGAGGAGAGAGACCGAACGTTCTCCCTCGTTATCTCCTCCTCCTCATCATCCCGCTGAAGCCGATCACCGGCGCGCGGAGGGTTGCGGCACGCCCGTGCGGATCACGGCGCCCCGGGACCCGACTCGCCGTCACCGTCGGCCTCCGCCGAAAGGACTCCGATGGACTCCTCCGTCGCCGCCCCGGCCGCCGCCCCCGCCGCGAGCGGCACCGCGGCGCTGCGCCGCCTGTACCTCCTGCGCTTCGCGTTCGCCACGGTCTGGGCCGCACTTCTGCTCGCCTCCGCCCACACCCTGACCCCGCTCGGCGCGACGCTGCTGGTGGTCTACCCCTTGTTCGACGTGGCCTGCGCGGTCGTCGACCTCAGGTCCGCCCGGACGAGCGGCGGCCCGGTGCGGGGCCTCTACGCGAACATCGCGCTCAGCGTCCTCACCACCGTGGGACTCGTCGCCGCCGCCACCTCGGGAATCCCGGCCGTGCTGCGGGTCTGGGGCGCGTGGGCCGTCACCGCGGGACTCGTCCAGCTGGTCGTCGGCGTGCACCGGCGCGCCATGGCGGGCCACTGGCCGATGATCGCCAGCGGTGCCATCTCCACTCTCGCGGGAGCCTCCTTCATCGCCCAGGCGGACAGGACCGACGCCTCCTTCAGCTCCCTGGGCGGCTACGCCTTCCTGGGCGGGGTCTTCTTCCTGCTCTCCGCACTCCGCCTGGGACGAGCCGACAGGACCGCCCGACTCGCTCCGTGACGCGAAAGCGCACGCGGAACGCGCACGAACCGGGAGTTGAGCGCCGCCCCGTACGGTCCGTCGCCGGTGTGCAGAGATCGGAGTCGGCGGCGGAGACATAGGCGTCCTCGGCCGCTGGACGACACCGGCCGGGGCCGGCGACGGGATTCGAACCCGCGTCACCCGCATTCAGGCGAAGTATCCGCAGCCTGCGCACCTGCACGCGGAGGACGGTAGCGGGGCGGACCGGCACCGGGCATCCGAGTTTCACCGGTGCCGTGTCGGCCGTTCCGCGTCACCTCGGTCCACCGCTCGCCGAACGCCGCACCTCCACTCCGTACCGGGCGAGTCGATCGGGCAGGTCGGCCAACCCGGCCGTCTGCTCGATGTGGTGGACGCCCGGGGGCACCGTGCCGGTGAGGATCGCCCGGGCGGTGTGGGCCGCGACCAGGCCGGTGACCCGGCTCTGCTCGCGGCCGGCCAGTACGTACCCGGCGTGCCGGTCTCCCCGTACGGCGTCGGCGCGCACGGCGAATCCGTCACCGCCGAGGTGGACGCGGCCCATGGCGTTCGTCAGCAGCCGTCGTACGGCGGGCCGCCCGGCCAGGCCCGCGCGACCGCCGCGGCGCAGTGCGAACAGCGCGCTCGTCAGGAAGCGGGAGTCCAGGCAGAGCCGGGTCGTGACCTGTGGGATGCCGAGGGTCCGGGGCAGGGTGTACTGGTCGGAGAACGGGAACGGGTGGGCGGTTCTGGTGCCGTAACCGGGCAACTCCACACGGGCGGGCCGGCCCGGCATGGGCGTCGCCAGGCCCTCGACCGTCCACCGCAGGGCGTCGGCGCCGTGGCGCTCGCCGGACCCGAGCAGCAGGGTGACATCGATGCGGTCCGCACCGCCGACCGCCTCGTGGGCGCGGAGCGCGAGCAGATTGGTCAGGCCGGGCGCCACCCCGACGCTGAGCACGGCCGAGGCGGCCGCGCGCCGGGCGAGCGGATCCAGACCGGCCACCCCGTCGAGGAGGTCCACGGTCGCACCGACGTCGACGACGTGGACGCCTCGCTCCAGACAGAGCCGGGCGACGGTCACGTCCGGGGGTTCCACGCAGAGCACGACCAGCGCGACGTCACCGTTGTCCAGCACGCGCCTGAATCCGTCCGGATCGGCGACGTCCGCACGGATGCCTCCGAGCCGCCGCACTCTCGCCTCGTCACGGCCCGCGGGCACCACACGGCCGGGGAACCATTCGTCCAGTGTCGAGGTCACGGTCGACCCGACGGCGCCGTATCCGCCTACGACCAGAATGCGCCCCTCGGTGCCAGTGCCTGGTCCGGACTCTCTCGCTGTAGTCATGCTCCAATGAATTACACTGTAGTCTCACTACAGTCAAAAACGAGAAAGGCTGACCCCGTGCCCACCACCCGCGCCGAGAAGACCCTCCGCACCAGGCGGCGGATGCTCGAAGCCGCTCACCGTCTCTTCGTCGAGCGCGGCTGGACGCGGACGACCGTCGAGGACATTGCACGCGCCGCGGAAGTCGGCGTGCAGACCGTCTATTTCACGTTCGGCAACAAGCGGAAGCTGCTCAAAGAGGTCCTCGACACCGCGGTCGCCGGTGACACCGACCCGGTCGCCACCCTCGACCGTGCCTGGGCGCGGGAGGTCGTCGCGGAGCCCGACCCCGACGCCCAGCTGGCCCGGCAGGCGGCGGGGGCTCGTCAGGTGCTGGAGCGCGCCGCCCCCGTGCTGGAAGTGGTCCGGTCCGTGGCCGCCGCCGACCCGGAACTCGCCGAACTGTGGCGGACGAACACCGGGCAGCGGCACACCATCCAGCTGCTCTTCGCCGAAGCGCTGGTGGAGAAGGCGGGCGGCACCCTGCGCGACGGCCACGACGCGGCCTCGGCCGCCGACATCGCCACCGCCCTCCTCGGCCCCGAGACCTACCACCTGCTGGTGACGGAACAGGGCTGGCCCCCGGCCCGCTGGGAACACTGGGCGGCGGACGCCCTCGTACGGCAACTGCTGCCCTGACGAGAGTGGGGGCGTGGCCGTCTGCCCGCCGCGGCCGAGCCGATCCGGGGCCCTCTGGGCCTGCCTCGCCCCCCCTGGAACGGCATCCGCCCGACGACCGCGATTCGGAGGTCCTCGATCACGTGCTCGGACATCCGATTCCCCCGCCGTCACGCACAGCACGGCACGACAGTCGGCCCAGCGGCCTGTGGTCGCTGTGGTCGGCAGGTCGCGGGTGCGGCCGGCGGTCGCGCAGTCGTGGTGACCGCTGTCGCGCGGCGGGTGCCGGCTACGCGGGGATGCGGACCCGCAGGGGTGCGGCCGTGCGCGTGATCACGTCGTCCGGGGTGGTGCCGGGGGCCGTCTCGACGAGGGTGAGCCCGTCCGCGGTGACGTCGAGGACTCCGAGGTCGGTGATGACGCGGTGTACGCACGCGCGGCCGGTCAGGGGCAGGGTGCAGCGCTCGACGAGCTTGGGGCCGCCGTCCTTGGCGGTGTGCTCCATCAGGACGATGACCCGTCGGGCGCCGTGCACCAGGTCCATCGCGCCGCCCATGCCCTTGACCATCCTGCCGGGGATGGCCCAGTTGGCGAGGTCACCGGCCTGCGACACCTGCATGGCCCCCAGGACCGCCGTGTCGATGTGACCGCCCCGGATCATCCCGAAGGAGAGCGCGGAGTCGAAGAAGGAGGCGCCCGGCAGCACGGTGACCGTCTCCTTCCCGGCGTTGATCAGGTCCGCGTCGACGTCCGCCTCGTAGGGGTACGGACCGGTGCCGAGGATGCCGTTCTCCGAGTGCAGGGTGACCTGCACGTCCGGCGGCAGGTTGCCGGGAATCGTGGTGGGCAGGCCTATGCCCAGGTTGACGTACGAGCCGTCGGTCAGCTCCAGGGCGGCGCGGGCCGCCATCTGGTCACGGGTCCAGGCCATCAGAGTCGTACCGTCCTCTTCTCGATCTTCTTGGCGGCCGCCTGCTCGGGGGTGAGGGCGACGACCCGCTGCACGAACACGCCGGGCAGATGCACCTGGTCGGGGTCGAGGACGCCGGGCTCGACCAGTTCCTCGACCTCGGCGATCGTGACCCGGCCGGACATCGCGGCCAGGGGGTTGAAGTTGGCGGCGGACCTGCGGAAGACCAGGTTGCCGTGGCGGTCCCCGCGCCAGGCGCGGACCAGCGCGAAGTCGGTGGTGATGCCGTGTTCCAGGACGTACGTCCGGTCCGCGAAGGTCCGGCTCTCCTTCACCGGGGAGGCGACGACGACCGAGCCGTCGGGGCCGTACCGCCAGGGCAGCCCGCCGTCGGCGACCTGGGTGCCGACACCGGCCGGCGTGTAGAACGCCGGTATGCCGCAGCCCCCGGCGCGCAGCCGCTCGGCCAGGGTGCCCTGGGGGACCAGCTCGACCTCCAGTTCCCCGGACAGGTACTGCCGGGCGAACTCCTTGTTCTCGCCGACGTACGAGCCCGTCACCCGGGCGATGCGGCGGGCGGCGAGCAGGACGCCCAGCCCGGCGCCGTCCACGCCGCAGTTGTTGGACACCACCGAGAGCGCGGTGGCGCCCTGCTCGTACAGTGCGTCGATCACGACCTCCGGCACTCCGCTGAGGCCGAAGCCGCCGACGGCGAGCGACGATCCGTCGGTGATGTCGTGGACCGCCTCGGCGGCGGTCGCGCAGACCTTGTTCACGGCTGGGGCTCCTTGGCGGGGGAGGTCGGGCGGCTCGGGGCTGCCGGGTCCGGTGCGGGGACGCCGAAGAGGCGCAGTTGGAGGGCGAGGGTGGCGTAGTAGCCGACGAGCGTGGACAGTTCGAAGAGGACGGCCTCGCCGAGGGCCGCGCGGGCCGCCGTGTACCAGGTGTCGTCCAGCCGTTCCGGATGCGCGGCGAGCAGACGGGTGGCGGACCAGGCGGCGTGTTCGAACGGGTCGGCGAAAGCGGGGTCGGTGTCCTCGCGCAGCGCGCGCAGTTCGGCCTCGGTCAGTCCCGCGGCCCTGCCGACGGCCTCGTGGGCGTACCGCTCGAAGTCGCTGTCCCACACGGTGGCGACGACCAGGATCGCGGTCTCGCGCACCCGGGGCGGCAGGTCCGTGGCGAAACGGATCGCCGAGCCGAGGGCCTGCAGCGCGCCGCCCAGCGGGGGGCTGGACAGCATGGCGTTGAAGGGGCCGTGGAGGCGTCCCCGGTCGTCGGTGAGGGCGAAGAGCCGTGGGCCGGCGGCGCGCGGGCCGCCGGTGATCTCGGTGTACAGGGCCTGTTGTTCGGGGGAGAGCCGGTCCGGGTGGAACAGGGGCAGCCGGCCGGTGCGGGGTGCGGACGTCATGAGCGGGCGGTCGTCCCGTCGTCCGCCGAGGATCCGTCAGCCGGGGTCCCGTCAGCTGCGGTCCCGTCCGTCGCGGACCCGTCCGCGGTCTCGCTCGCCTGGGACACCTGCGACACCTGCGACACCTGCGACACCAGTGACGCCAGGTCCGCGTCGGTGAGGAGGCGGCCCTCGCGTGCCATCACCGCGCGGGCCCGCCGCAGCACCTCGTCGACCTGAGCGGGGGTGGTGTCGACACCGAGCGCGGCCAGCTTGTCGGCGAGGGTGTAGGGACCGCTGTCGGGGGTGAAGGGGACCCTGCGGGCGTTGCCGACGAGCGTGGGCTCCAGGCAGTTGTGCAGTAGCGGGTCGACGGCGGTCTCCTGGGTGATGAGGTCCATGCCTCCCCAGGAGAAGGCGCTGGTGCCGGTGACGGGGTGGTTCCAGGCGAGGTGGTAGCCGGTCAGCGCCTCGCCGGCGCGGGCCAGTTCCGTCAGCCGCTCGGTCCTGATCCCGGTGCTCACCCCGTACAGCGTCTCGAACGCCATGGCGGTGGCGGCGAGATCGGCGTTGCCGGGGCCGCCGCAGTAGCCGTTGACGGACAGTTCGACGACGTCGGCGCCGGCCCGGACCGCGGCGACCGCGCAGCCCACCGCCAGCCCGAAGGTGTTGTGCGGGTGCAGCCCCACCTGCACGCCGGGGGCGAGTTCCCGGGTGCGGGCGACGAGGTGTCCGTAGGCCTCGGGGCTCATGGCGCCGGGGCCGTCGAAGAGTGTGAGCTCGGTGGCGCCCGCCCCCGTGAGCACGGCGACCGACTCCTCGAGGACCTCCTCGGTGAGGTACGACACCATCAGCATCGGGACGATCGCGTCCAGGCCCCGGGACCGGGCGTGCCGGACGAGGGGCACGGCCCGGGCGAGGACGTCGGCCCGGCCGCGCGGGGTGTCCGGAGTGCGCCACTCCTCGCCCCGCCACGCCTTCTGGTAGATCGCGGGGTTGTAGATGAGGGACGCCTCGCCCAGCCCCTGCACCCAGATCTGTACGGCGTCGTAGCCCGCGTCGGCGGCGCGGTCGATGTCCTGCGTGGTGCGCAGCAGCGGCAGAACGGCCCGGCAGTCGCCGTTCTCGCCCTTGATGACCTCGACCTCGGTGCGCAGCGCCTTGTCGTCCCGGCCGCCGAGCCCCGCGGTGACGACCTCGTGGACGCCCGCACCGACGAGCCGGCGCAGGTAGGCCTCCTTGGCCTCGGTGGAGGCGACGACGCCGGGGAGCGTCTCCACCGACCGCAGGGTGGCGTCGCGCAGCCGTACGGATCCGGGCATGGGTCCGCGGACCTCCGGCCGGCGGTTGAGCGGGCTCACCGACCAGCGTCCCGGCTCGTAGGCACCCGGCGCGCGTTTGGCGGCCAGTTCCGCGCGGAAGCGGGCGATCTCCTCGTCGGTGAACACGGCCGGCTTGTCCATGGGCCCTCCGGGCGGCTGTCTGGGGCGGTCTTTGCTCTGTCATTCAAGCACCGCCACCTCAATGCTGTCGACACTAGCCTCTGTATTGACGGCTCGACCGGCATCGGTTCCTTTCGATGTTTACTTTCTGTCGACACTAAGTGAAACTTTCGACAGTTGGAACGCCATTCGCGAACCGAGGGAGACATCCGTGAGCCAAGACGTGCCCACCGCCCGGCCCGGCCGGCTGGCCGGACGGACCGCCGTGATCAGCGGCGCCGGCAGCGTCGGTCCCGGCTGGGGCAACGGCCGCGCCACCGCTGTGATCTTCGCCCGCGAGGGCGCCACCGTGTACCTGACCGACCGCGACAAGGACGCGCTGGAGGTCACCGCCCGCCAGATCCGGGAGGAGGGCGGCGAGGCGCACACCGAACTTCTGGACGTGACCGAACCGGAGGCCGTGGCCGCCTACTTCGAGCAGACCGAACGGCAGGCCGGCCGGATCGACATCCTTGTCAACAACGTCGGCGGCTCCCGCGCCGGCGGGGCGGCCGAACTCTCCCTGGAGGACTGGGACAGCCAGCTGCGCACCAACCTCACCAGTGCCTTCCTGGCGTGCGGGCAGGTCGTGCCGATCATGCGGCGCGGCGGCGGGGGTGCCATCGTCAACACCGCGTCCTGCTCCGGACTGCGCTGGACCGGTGCCGCGCAGGTGGGGTACGCGGCGGCCAAGGCGGCGGTCATCCAGCTGTCCCGGGTCACGGCCGTCCAGTACGCGCCCGACGGCATCCGCGTGAACACCGTCGTTCCCGGGCAGCTGCACACCCCGATGGTGGAGGCCAGGCTCGCCGGGCAGCGCGCGGGCGGCGACGTGGCGAAGCTGCTCGCCCAGCGGCAGTCCCGCATCCCGCTCGGGTTCATGGGGGACGGCCGGGACACGGCGTACGCGGCGCTCTTCCTGGCGTCCGAGGAGGCCCGTTTCGTCACCGGCACCGAGATCGTCGTCGACGGCGGAATGACGGCCCGTTGTGACTGAACCGGTTCTGCACGACGCGGCGCCCTCCCCGGGCTGCCCGCCCCCGCACCCGGCGCCGCGCAGTCCCTCCCTCGTGCTGCCGCCGGGCAGCTGCGACGCGCACTGCCACATCCTCGGTCCGGCCGCGGTGTTCCCGTACGCGCCCGAGCGCACCTTCACCCCGGTCGACGCCCCCAAGGAACAGGCCGCCGCCCTCCACGCCCATCTGGGTCTGTCGCGCGCCGTGGTCGTCCAGTCGTCCTGCAACGGCTCCGACCACCGGGTGCTGCTCGACGCGCTCGCCGCCGGGGGCGGCCGGCTGCGCGGGGTCGCCCTGATCGGCGAGACCACCACCCGGGCGGAGATCGAGGAACTGCACCGCGCGGGAGTCCGCGGCTTCCGCCTCAACTTCCTGCCGCACCTGCGCACCGCGCCGACGCGGGAGGAGATCGACTCCGTGCTGGAGCGCGTGGACGGCCTCGGCTGGGTCACCGAGCTCCATCTCAAGGGGCAGGAGGCGGCCCGGTACGAGTCCCTCATCCGCTCCCTCCCCGGCCGGGTGGTCGTCGACCATCTCGCGCGGGTGGATCTGGCGGCCGGCCCGCGCGACCCCGCCCTGCGCAGCCTGCGCGCCCTGCTCGACACCGGTGACGTCTGGCTCAAGGTGAGCGGCGTGGACCGGGTCTCGCGGCAGGGCCCGCCCTACGCGGACGCCGTCGCGCTGGCCGCCTCCTTCGTGGCGCACGCGCCCGAGCGGGTGGTCTGGGGCACCGACTACCCGCACGTGAACATCGAGGGGGCCGCACCGGACGACGGCCTGCTGGTCGACCTGCTCGCCGACATCGCCCCCGACCCCGGCCTGCTGCGCCGGCTCATGGTGGACAACCCGGCGGACCTCTTCGACTTCCCGCCCGGTCCGTCCGGGCCTCCCGGTCCGCCGGGTCCGCCGCGCCCGTCCGGTCCGCGTGACCTCTCCGGCCCGTCCGCCCTGCCTGACCCGCACGACCCGCACGACCCGCACGACCCGAACTGCTCGCACGACTCGCCCACGGAGCGCACATGACCGGATTCGACGGCACCTTCCTCACCCAGGGCGCCCCCGGCTACGAGGAGGCCCGGCTCGGCGCGGTCTGGAACGAGCGCAAACCCGACCGCCACCCCGACGCCATCCTCGTGGCCGCCTCGGACCGCGACGTCCAGGAGGGGGTGCGCTGGGCGGCCGCGCGCGGGACGAGGGTCTCCGTGCGGTCCGGCGGCCACAGCTGGATCGGCAACGGGGTGCGCGACGGCGGCCTGCTGATCGACCTGTCCGCCCTGGACGGGGTGGCCGTCGACGCCCCGAACCGCCGGGCCGCCGTCCGCCCCGCGGTCCAGGGCACCCGCCTCAACGCGCTGCTCGCCGCCGAGGGCCTGGTCTTCCCCAGCGGCCACTGCCCGTCCGTGGGCGTCGGCGGCTTCCTGATCGGCGGCGGCTACGGCTGGAACTCCCGGGCGCTCGGACCGGCCTGCTTCAGTGTGGAGGCGGTCGACGCCGTGCTCGCCGACGGCACGCTGGTGCACGCCACCGACGACACCCACCCCGACCTGATGTGGGCCGTACGCGGCGCGGGGCCCGGCTTCTTCGCGATCGTCACCCGCTTCCACCTGCGGGTGTACCCGGCGTACGAGCGGATCCTGCGCAGTGCGTACGTCTTCCCGCACGAGATGCGCGACGAGGTGCTCGCCTGGAGCTACGAGACCGTGCCGGAGATCTCCGCCTCGCTGGAGATGTCGGCCAAGGTCGCCTTCACGCCCGGGGCGGAGCGGCCCACCACGATGATCACCGCGGCCGCCTTCTGCACCGCGGACGAGGGGCCCGCGATGCTGGAGCCGCTGGAGAAGGCGCCCTTCCTGCGGCACGCCCTGCGCAGCACGGAGCGGCTGCCGTCGAGCCTGGACGACCTGTACGCCCTCTCCGACGGGCTGACCCCCAAGGGCCGCCGGTACGCGGTCGACGGGGTGTGGACCGGTGCTCCGGTGGAGCGGGTGCTGGACGCCGGGCGCGAGGTGCTGGACGGGCTGCCCAACCGGGACAGCTTCCTGCTGTGGATGCTCTGGGGAGGTCAGCCCACCCGGGCGAACGCCTGCTGGTCCACGCAGGCACGGCTGTACTTCTCACCGAACGCCGTGTGGCACGACCCCGCCGACGACCTGCGCAACGAGGCCTGGGCCCATGAGGCGCTCGGGGCCATGGCGCCGGTCGCGCACGGCACCCAGTTCGCCGACGCCAATCCGGCCGACCGGCCCGACCACGGGCTGGAGCCGGAGCAGGCGGCCCGGCTGGAGCGGCTGCGGCAGCGCTACGACCCCCAGGGGCTGTTCCGCACCTATCTGTCCCCCCAGGAGTCCACAACGGCGCTCGCCGTGCGGCGGCGAACACGAACGACCCCTTAGTGTCGACAGATTGGTGAAAGAGGGCCGCTACAGACCCTTGACCGCCATTTTGTGTCGACAGTACCGTCGGGATGTCTGCACCACCCAAGGAGCCCCACTTGTCCAGGTCGCCCGATCCGAACCCTGCCCGGTCCCTGCGCGGAGCTGTCATCCGGCGCGGTGACGCGAGCTATGAGAAGGCCCGTCTCGATGCCGTGTGGAACGAGCGTAAGCCGGACCGGTTCCCCGATGTCATCGTCATCGCCGAGGAGGAGCAGGACGTCGTCCGGGCCGTGCGCCTCGCCCGTGCGGAGGGGCTGCGCGTCTCCGTCCGCTCCGGCGGCCACAGCTGGGTCGGCAACGGGGTGCGCGACGGCGGTCTGCTGATCGACCTCTCCCGGCTGGCGGAGATCGCCGTCGACCCCGGGAACCGCACCGCCTCCGTCCAGCCGGCCGCCAAGGGCCCGGCCATCCAGCGGGCACTGGCCGAGCTCGGGCTGTTCTTCCCCACCGGCCACGCCCCGACCGTCGGCATCGGCGGCTTCATCCTGGGCGGCGGCTACGGCTGGAACTCCCGTCACCTCGGACCGGCCTGCCTGAGCATCCGCGCGATCGACGTGGTCCTCGCCGACGGCACCCTCGTGCACGCCACCGACGAGACGCACCCCGACCTGCTCTGGGCGGCACGGGGCAGCGGCCCCGGATTCTTCGGCATCGTCACCCGCTTCCACCTGGACGTGCACGACCGCCCGACGAAGATCGTCCGGACGGTGCACAGCTACCCGCTCGCCCTCCGCGACGAGGTGCTGGCCTGGTCCTACGACATCCTGGACACCCTGCCCACCACTGTGGAGTTCTCCGCGAAGGTCGGCTTCACCCCCGGACTCGACGCCCGGACCGTCTCCCTGACCGCCACCGCCTTCTGCACCCCCGACCACGGCCCGGAAGCCCTGGCGCCCCTGGAACAGGCCCCCTTCCGCGATCAGGCCATACGTGCCCTGGTCGGCCAGGAGACAACCATCGAGGAACTGTACGACATCGCGGACCGCCTCAACCCGGAAGGCCTGCGCTGGGCCGTGGACGGCATATGGGCGGACGGGGCCGCCGAGGAGATCCTGACCGCCTCCGCACCCGTCCTCGACGGCATCCCCGACGGCACCAGCTTCGTGCTGTGGATGCTGTGGGGCCACTACCCGCCGCGTCCCGACGCCTGCTGGTCCGCCCAGGCCAAGGCCTACCTCTCGCCCAACGCCGGCTGGAGCGACCCGGCGCAGGACCTGGCCCACGAGAACTGGGTGCACGGCTCCCTGGCCGCCGTACAACACCTGTCCAAGGGCCTGCAGTTCTCGGACAACAACGTCGCCGACCGCCACGACCTCGGTCTCAGCGCCGAGAACGCCGAGCGGCTGGAGAAGGTCCGCGCCGCCTACGACCCCGACGGATTCTTCCGGACCTACATGGCGCCGGCCGAGTCCACCACCGCTCTCGCCCTCGCGGCGCGCTCGTAGGGCCGCGCCCGGACACCCCGAACCCCACAGCAGTACCGCACACCCTCAGAGCCGCATCCGTTCGTGGGAACGCGTCCACGAGCTGCAACAACCGTGCAAAGGAGCACACCTTCATGTCGAAGCTCACGAGACGTCCGCTGGGCCGCCGTCTCACCATCGCCCTCGTGACGCTCGCCGTCACCGCTCCGCTCGCCGCCTGCGGATCGGACTCCTCCGGCTCGACGACGTCCGCCGACGGCAAGACGAAGATCACCGTGCTGCGCTCCAACGGCGCCATCTTCGAGCCGCTCTACATCGCCCAGCAGCAGGGCTACTTCAAGGCCGCGGGCCTCGACGTCACCATCAAGGCCGGCGCGCAGGACACCTCGCAGAACGCGCCGTCCGTGCTGAACGGTGAGGCCCAGTTCGCGATGACGGACAGCTCGGGCTTCCTCAAGGGCGCGGCGAAGAACATGCCGATCCGGATCGCCACCGGACTCCAGTCCGCCACCACCAGGACCGACCCCACGGACGGCCTGCTGGTCAAGAAGGGCAGCTCCATCACGTCCTTCAAGGACCTGGAGGGCAAGACCGTCGGCCTGGCCGCGCTCGGCGGCACGATCCAGTTCATCGTCGAGTACCTGGTCGAGAAGGACGGCGGCGACCCGAGCAAGGTCAAGTTCGTCGCGCTGCCGACCACTTCGCTCACCGACGCGGCCAAGACCGGCAAGACCGACGCCGTCTACTCCTTCGGCGCCTTCTACTCGGCCGCCAAGTCGGCCGGACTGCAGTCGATCGGCAACGGCATGAACGACCTGCCGGGCATCCCCCAGGGTGTGCTCTTCTCCACCCAGAAGTACCTGTCCGCCAACGCCGCCACGGCCAAGAAGTTCACCGCCGCCGTCGCCAAGGCGATCGACTACGCCAACGCGCACCCCGAGGCGGTCAAGGCGATCCAGTCGAAGTACACCCAGCTGTCCGCCGACTACATCAAGGAGGAGCAGGTCTCGTACTACGACAAGACCGTCAACACGACCGTGATGCGTACCGTCATCACGAAGATGCACCAGTACGGGCTGCTCAGCAGCTCGCCCAAGGACAGCGCCATCTACTGGGACCAGGCTCCGACCACCACCGGCAGCTGACAGACATCAGAGGTAGACCAACCATGGCCATCTCCACCGAGGGCCGGCGTCCGGCCCCCGGCCGGGTGCGCACCACCGTGCGCGCCCGGCCCGGGGGCCCCGGGCGGTCCGGGCTCCTGCTGCTCCAGTTGTCCGCCGTCGTGGCCGTCCTGTTGTTGTGGGCGGTTGTCGCGG
>NZ_JBVJND010000055.1:0-39496 GCF_055583825.1 Streptomyces sp. NPDC104367
CCACACCAGGCCAGAAGGCCCTCACCCATTTCAAGATCGGTCAGCCGAGACCTGCATCACTGTCCACAACCTCCCCGGACAGAACAACTAGGGCGCTTCCCGCCTCGGGCGCCGGCGCAGGGCCGTGTAGAGGAGGGCGCTCAGGGCGAAGCCGACCAGGGGGGTGATGTCGCCGAAGGCGGGGTGGTGCTCCGGGACCCAGCCGACGTACTCCTCCTGGTTGGAGAAGAGGGGGACGGAGACGGCCACGCCGATCAGCAGGGACGCGAGCCCCGGCCAGTTGGTGAAGGTGCGGTCGCCCAGGCGCGCCGCCAGTTCCCCGTCCGCGGCCGTGCGCGAGCGGAACCACCGCTCCACCAGGACCACGCCCAGCCAGGGCGCCACCCAGTACGCGATGACCAGCAGGAACGCCTCGTACGCCGCGCCCGCGTCGTCCAGCGAGGCCCAGGCCGCCGCGGTACCGGCGACCCCCGACACCACGACCAGCGCGCTGCGGCTCAGCCAGGTGGGCAGCCGCAGTCCGAAGGACGCGATCGAGATCGCCCCGGAGTACACGTTGAGGGCGTTCGCCGAGACCCCGCCGAGCATGATGGCGATCAGCACCAGGTCGCCGAGCCAGCCGGGGAGGTGACCGGTGAAGGCCGCCGTCGGGGTGGCGTCCTGGGGCGCGGCGATGGTGGCCGAGGCCGCGCCGACGACCGCGACGAGCGACACCGACACGAACAGCCCGGCGGCCGGCCAGAGCACCGTCTTCACCTTGCTCGCGGTGCGCGGCAGATAGCGGGAGTAGTCCGAGGCGTACGGGTTCCAGCCGGCCGCGTACCCCCAGGCCGCGCTGAACGCGAGGAGGAAGCCGCCGACACCGCCGCCCGAGCCGCCCCCGCCGAGGTCCGCGTCCTTGAACGTCCACACCCCGGCGAGCAGGAAGATCACCGCGAGCGCCGGGAACGCGTACTTCTCGAAGGTGTGCACGAAGTTGTGGCCGATGAACCCGATCAGGATCTCCGCGACCACGACCAGCAGGAGACAGGGGAGCGGACGCAGGCCGGTCAGCGTGTTCAGGGCGAAGGCCGCGCTCACGCTGTTCACCGCGAACCAGCCGACGCCCGCGAGCAGTCCGTTGGCGGCGGAGGGCAGGATGTTGCCGAGGAAGCCGAAGGAGAAGCGGCCGATCACCATCTGCGGGACGCCGAACCGCGGCCCGTCCAGGGACAGCAGGCCCTGGGTGAGCGCGCCGAGCGCGGTGCCCAGCAGGATCGCGGCGGTCGCCGTCCAGAAGCCGAGGCCGAAGAAGAGCACCGCGATCACGCCGATGTAGACGGTCGCGAACTCGATGTTGGGGGATGCCCAGGTCCACAGGAGCTGGAGCGGGCTGCCGTGGCGTTCGGCCTCGGGGATGGGTTCCGAGCCCGCCGTCTCCACGGCGATGACCCGGTCGCCGTACTCGGGCGCGATGCTGGTGGTCGAACCGGCGGGAGCAGTCGTCATACGAGGAAAGTGTCGGGTTCGCCCCCGGTCCCGCCCAGGGGCGCATTGTCCGCTTCCGGCCGCGCACCGGCGTACAACCTGCACGCAGGCGGGAACTCCCGCGGGCGGCTGGGCCCGCGGGAGTTCCCGGGTACGACGGCGCGGTCCGCGTCAGCCGTTGGTGCAGGCGTTGCCGGCGGCCGGGTTGAGCAGGCCGACCACGTCGACGGTGGTGCCGCACAGGTTGACCGGAATGCTGATCGGCAACTGGATGACGTTGCCCGACAGTACGCCCGGGCTGTTGGCCGCCACGCCGGTGGCGTCGGCGCCGTTGTCCGCGTAGGCGGCGGTCGTACCTGCGAGGACGAGGGTCGCGGCGAGGGCGCCGGTGGCGGCGAAGGCTCGGATGCGCATGTCTTTCCTCCGTGGTGTCGGTGGGGGGAACTCGTCCATCACAACCGCCCGTCACGGGGACCGCACACGCTGCTGGGCCGATCGGCGCAATCGTGCTTCCCGGCGGAGTGCTCAGGCGGCGAGCCGCTCCGCCAGCTCCTTCGCGCGGGTGGCCGCGGCCTGGAGGGCGCGGTCGCGGGAGGCCTCGTAGAGCGGTACCAGCTCGGCCATGGCCGGGTTCTGCGCGGCCATCGTCAGCTCCGGGACGATGAACTCGACGTCGAGGCCGAGGCCTTCGCGCAGCAGCGCGGCCAGGTAGTTCTGCACGTACTCGAACGGCTCCCGCGGGGTGCCCGGCGCGTAGGAGCCGCCGCGGCTGGCCACCACGGTCACCGGGGTGCCCTCGGCGGACCGGTTCTCACCGGCCGTACGGCCCATCAGGACCACGTTGTCCAGCCACGCCTTCAGCGTCGAGGGGACCGTGAAGTTGTACATCGGCGCGCCGATCAGGATCGCGTCCGCCCGCTCCAGCTCCTCGATCAGCTCCACCCGGGACGCGAAGGCGGCCGCCTGCTCGGGCGTGTGCGCGGCGGGGTCGGCGAAGCCGGCGGTGTGGGCGGCGGCGGTGAGGTGCGGTACGGGGGCGGCCGCCAGGTCCCGGTAGACCACCGTGCCGTCGGGGTGCTGTTCCTGCCAGGACTTGCGGAAGGCGTCCGTGACGGCACGGGAGGCGGACGCCCCGCCGCTGAAGAGGGACGAGTCGATGTGCAGAAGCGTGGCCATGGGATGTCTCCTACCGGCTAAGGATTCGTACTCGACTATGAATAACACAGGTGCTTACTTTTTTTCATCTCCCTCCTTTTCGTGGGGCTGTACCCTGATCCCATGGCGGTGGAGCAGGCCCATGACCCGGAACAGTGCAAAGGCGTGGACGCCGGCATCACGCGCGTCTTCCAGGTGCTCGGGAAGCGCTGGAACGGCCCGATCCTGTCCGTCCTGATGGACCGGCCGACGCACTTCGCGAACCTGCGCCGGGCCATCCCCGGCATCAGCGAACGCATGCTCTCCGACCGGCTCGCCGAACTCGGCGCCGCGGGACTGGTGGTGCGCGAGGTCGACGAGGGGCCGCCGCTGCGGGTCTCCTACCGCCTGACCCCCTCCGGTGCCGCCCTGGAGCCCTCGCTGAAGGAACTCGGCGACTGGGCGAAGCGGCACCTGCCGGACGAGCCGGGCTGCTGACGCCTGGCCCCCGGCCCCGCCGTGGGCACAAAGGGCAGACCCGCGGGCAACTTGCCCCGCGGCGGCCGGAATCGGCCAACCGCCACCACCGGCGGTCCTATGCTGACCGGGTCTTTGGGAGTCGGCGGCGCGGGGAGGGACCGTGGCAGGTCTGGAGCCGGGCGATCCGAGCTCCGTCGGTGAGTACCAGTTGCTCAGGCGTCTGGGCGCGGGCGGGATGGGCCGGGTCTACCTCGGCCGCTCGCCGGGCGGCCGTGCGGTCGCCGTCAAGGTGGTGCACGCCGAACTGGTCGCCGGACAGCCCGAGTTCAGGTCCCGTTTCCGGCGCGAGGTGGAGGCCGCGCGGAAGGTCAGCGGTGCCTTCACGGCGCCCGTCGTGGACGCCGACCCGGACGCCCCGCTGCCGTGGCTGGTGACCAGCTACATCGCCGGGCCCTCGCTGCACGAGGCGGTCACCGGACAGGGGCCGCTGCCCGCGCACGCCGTGCTCGCGCTCGGCGCCGGGCTGGCCGAGGCGCTCACCTCCATCCACGCGGCCCAGCTGGTCCACCGCGACCTCAAGCCGTCCAACGTGCTGCTCGCCGAGGACGGGCCGCGCGTCATCGACTTCGGCATCGCCCGCAGCGTGGAGTCGGAGACGATCACCGGGGTCGGGCTCATGGTCGGCTCGCCCGGCTTCATGTCGCCGGAGCAGATCGCGGCCGGCGAGGTGACCGGCGCCAGCGACGTGTTCTCCCTGGGCGCGGTCCTCACGTACGCGGCGACCGGCGGCAACCCCTTCGGCGACGGACCGACCCCGGCCCTGCTCTACCGGGTCGTCCACGACGCCCCCGACATCACCGCCGTCACCGACCCGGTCCTCGCCGACCTCGTCTCCGCCTGCCTGGCCAAGAACCCCGAGCACCGGCCCACCCCGCGCGACATCCTGGCCCGGATCGGCACGGCCACCGACGTCACCGCCGTGCTGCCCGCCCCGCGCCCGCCGTCCGGCGCCCACCGCGGCCCGGCCGCCAAGGCCGCCGCGGCTCCCGGCGCTCCCGGCGCTCCCGCCGCGCCTGCGGGCCCCGCGTTCCCCGCCACCCGCCCGCTCACCCGCCTCGACACGGCCCCGCCGCCGTCGCCGACGCCCGCCGCGTCCTCGTACGAGGAGAGACCGGCCGGGACCAGCCGCCGGGCCCTGCTGTTCTCCGGGGGAGCGCTGGCCGCCGCCGCGCTGGTGGCCGTACCGGTCACGCACGTCGTCGGCGCGGGGCGCAAGCGGCCGGCCGCGTCCGGGACCAAGGCCGCGGGCGTCTCCGTGCCCGCGCCGCTCTCCGCCTGGCCCCTCGACGAGACCTCCGGCACGGTCGCCGCCGACGACACCGGCCGGCACGACGGCACCGCCACCGCCGTGGGCTGGGGCCGGGGCCAGGACGGCGCCGCCCTGTTCGACGGTGCCACCAGCCAGATCCTGACCGCCGGGCAGGTGCTCAGGACCGGCAGGGGCGAGGGCTTCACGGTCTCCGCGTGGGTGTGCCTGAGCGGCCTGCCCGCCTTCTTCGCCACCGCAGTGAGCCAGGACGCCGAGGGCGTCAGCGGCTTCTACCTCCAGTACTCCTCCGCCGAGAAGCGCTGGGCCTTCGCCCGCCCCGGCCTGCGCGCCCTGTCGTCCACCGTGCCGGTGCCGGGCACCTGGGCCCACCTGGTCGGCGTCTACGAGGGCACGCGCAACCAGCTCGTCCTCTACGTCGACGGCTCCCAGGAGGCCCGCGTCGACGACACCAACCCCGTCGCCTCCCACGGCCCGCTGATCATCGGCCGCGCCAGCAACGACGGCGACGCCTCCGACTGGTTCCCCGGCTCGGTCAAACAGGTCCAGGTCTTCCAACGGGCCCTGACCGCGGCCCAGGTGAAGGCCCTGCTGTAGAACGGGCCCTGACCCCGGCCCCGGCGGTCCCGGGAGCACGGGGGAACCGGCAGGACGGCCCGCCCGCACTCAGTCGGTGCGCGGGTCGTCCGGCTTCAGGGACCTGAGGAACTCCGGGTTGTCGTCCGGCGCGACCCAGCGCTCGCGCGGCCGGCGCACCCTGCCCGCCACCAGCCACGCCACCGGGCCGACCAGCACCTCCCCGAACAGCAGGATGACGAACACCCAGGCCAGCTTCGGCAGGCCGCGGACCTCGTCCTCCGGAGTGTTCAGGCAGTCCACGAAGGCATAGATCCACAGCGCGAGGACCAGCAGGAAGGGCAGATACCTGAGCATGCCGACCACACTATCGGCTGACCACGCCCACCGAGCCGGTGCGGCGGCAGTGCGGCGACAGGTGCGGTGACAGGGGGCGGTGACCGGGTCCGGACACCCGGTGGCCGATACTGGGACGCATGGCTTACGACGATCTTCGCTCCCTGCTCAGGGCACTGGAGCGCGAGGGAGACCTCAAGCGTGTCAAGGCCGAGGTCGACCCGTATCTGGAGGTCGGGGAGATCGTCGACCGGGTCCAGAAGGCCGGCGGCCCGGCGCTGCTCTTCGAGAACGTGAAGGGCGCGTCGATGCCCCTCGCGATGAACGTCTTCGGCACCGACCGGCGCCTCCTCAAGGCCCTCGGCCTGAAGTCGTACGCCGAGATCTCCGAGAAGATCGGCGGCCTGCTCCGCCCCGAGCTGCCGCACGGCTTCATCGGCGTGCGCGAGGCCTTCGGGAAGCTCGGCGCGATGACGCACGTACCGCCGAAGAAGGTGAAGGCCCAGGACGCCCCCGTGCAGGAGGTCGTCCTGCACGGCGAGGACGTCGACCTCGACCGGCTCCCGGCCCTCTTCACCTGGCCGCAGGACGGCGGCTCCTTCTTCAACCTGGGCCTGACCCACACCAAGGACCCCGAGACCGGCGTCCGCAACCTCGGCCTCTACCGCCTCCAGCGCCACGACAAGCGCACCATCGGCATGCACTGGCAGATCCACAAGGACAGCCGCAACCACTACCAGGTCGCCGCCCGGCGCGGAGAGCGCCTCCCCGTCGCCATCGCCTTCGGCTGCCCGCCCGCCGTCTCCTACGCCTCCACCGCGCCCCTGCCCGGTGACATCGACGAGTACCTCTTCGCCGGGTTCCTCGCGGGCAAGCGGATCGAGATGGTCGACTGCAAGACCGTCCCGCTCCAGGTCCCCGCGCAGGCCGAGGTGGTCGTCGAGGGCTGGCTGGAGCCGGGCGAGATGCTCCCCGAGGGCCCCTTCGGCGACCACACGGGCTTCTACACCCCGCAGGAGCCCTTCCCCGCGCTGAAGATCGACTGCGTGACGATGCGCAGGCGCCCGCTGCTCCAGTCGATCGTGGTCGGCCGCCCGCCGACCGAGGACGGCCCGCTCGGCCGCGCCACGGAGCGCTTCTTCCTCCCGCTGCTGAAGATCATCGTCCCGGACATCGTGGACTACCACCTGCCCGAGGCCGGCGGCTTCCACAACTGCGCGATCGTCTCGATCGACAAGAAGTACCCGAAGCACGCGCAGAAGGTCATGCACGCGATCTGGGGGGCCCACATGATGTCCCTCACCAAGCTGATCGTGGTCGTCGACTCCGACTGCGACGTCCACGACCTGCACGAGGTCGCCTGGCGCGCCCTCGGCAACACCGACTACGCCCGCGACCTCAGCGTCGTCGAAGGCCCGGTCGACCACCTCGACCACGCCTCCTACCAGCAGTTCTGGGGCGGCAAGGCGGGCATCGACGCGACGAAGAAGTGGCCCGAGGAGGGCTACACGCGGGACGGGGGCTGGCCGGACATGGTCCTGTCGGACCCGGACACGGCGGCGAAGGTCGACCGCCGCTGGAAGGAGTACGGCCTGTGAGCTCCGCCTCCGCAGCACTCCCGCAGCCGGGCCGCACCAAGGCCTTCCTGCGCCTGGTGATGATCGAGCACTCCGTCTTCGCGCTGCCCTTCGCGTACATCGCCGCGCTGACCGCGATGTTCGAGCTGGACCAGAACATCCACTGGGGACGGCTGCTCCTCGTCACGGTCTGCATGGTCGGCCTGCGCACCTTCGCGATGGCCGTCAACCGGATCATCGACCGCGAGATCGACGCCCGGAACCCGCGCACCGCCCAGCGCGAACTGGTCACCGGCGCGATGAGCGTCCGGCACGCCTGGACCGGCGCGCTGATCGCGGTCGCGGTCTTCCTCGGCTCGGCGGCCCTGCTCAACCCGCTGTGCCTGGCCCTCGCGCCGGTCGCCGTGATCCCGATGGTCGTCTACCCCTACGGCAAGCGGTTCACGAACTTCCCCCAGGCCATCCTCGGTCTCGCCCAGGCGATGGGCCCGATCGGCGGCTGGCTGGCGATCACCGGCGAGTGGTCCTGGGACGCGGTCCTCCTCGGCCTCGCCGTCGGCATCTGGATCGGCGGCTTCGACCTCATCTACGCCTGCCAGGACGTCGAGACCGACCGCGAGACCGGCGTCATGTCGGTCCCGGCCCGCTTCGGCATCCCGGCGGCCATCCGGGGTGCCCGGGTCTGCCACGCCCTGACCACGGCCCTGTTCGTCTGGTACGCGATCGCCACCGGCGCCGGCGCGTTCTTCTGGCTCGGCCTGGTGATCGTGGCGGGCGCGTTCGCCTACGAGCACACCATCGTCCGCCCCCACGACCTCTCCCGCCTCAACCGCGCCTTCTTCAGCGTCAACGGCTTCATCGGCATCGCCCTGTTCGCCTGCGCCCTCCTGGACCTCCTGGTCCGCGGTCTGACCGTCTGAAACACGCGCCCGGCGATGCCGGGGCGGCGGACCCGTCCTGAACTCGGTCGGGCGCGCCGGTACGCTCAAGGTGTGAACGCAGGAGAAACGCAGCGCGTGCCTTGGATCGTGGGGGTTTCCGGGGCGTCCGGTACGCCGTATGCCGCCGCCGTGCTGCGTGCCCTGCTGGTCGCGGGGGAGAGCGTGGACCTGGTGGTCAGCCGGGCCTCGCGGCTCACCCTGCTGGACGAGACCGGGATCTCCTTCCGGGACGCGCACTGGCGGGCCGACCTGGGGGAATGGCTGGCGCGCGGGGCCGACGGCAAGCCCGGCACCTTCGACACCGACCTGTCGCGGGTGCGGTACTGGAACGCCGGGGACCTGGCCGCAGGGCCGTCCTCGGGGTCGTACCGGACCAAGGGCATGCTGGTCGTGCCGGCGTCCACCGCGGCCGTCGCCGGGATCGCGCTCGGGCTCTCCAAGGACCTCCTCCAGCGGACGGCCGCTGTCACGCTGAAGGAGCGCCGGCCGCTCGTCGTCGCCGTCCGCGAGACCCCGCTGAACGGCCAGACCCTGCGCCACCTGGTCACCCTGGACGACCTCGGGGCGGTCGTCGTCCCCGCCTCACCGGCCTTCTACGCGGGCGCCACGCACATCCAGGACCTGGTCGACTTCGTCGCCGGACGCGTACTGGACGCGGCGGGCGTCGGGCACGGGCTCTACCGCCGCTGGGAGGGCGACCTCGGGGGCGGCGGCAAGTAGCGGCACCACCCGGCACCACCGCACCACCTCTCATCTACTTCGGGAATTCTCAGCGGAAGGCTTCGATCGCATGGACGCCGTGGACAGGCAGCTCATCCAGGCCCTGAGGGAGAACGGCCGGGCCTCGTACGCGGAGCTGGGGCGCCTCGTCGGTCTGTCGGGACCCAGTGTCACCGACCGCATCAACCGGCTGGAGGCGGCCGGCGTCATCACCGGCTACCGCGCCACCGTCGACGCGGCCTCGCTCGGCCTCGGTGTCATCGCCCTCATCGGCATCTCCCTCTCCGACGCGGCCGACCACGAGGACGTGGCCCAGCGGCTGCGCGACCTGCCGGAGATCGAGGACTGCTGGTTCATCGCCGGCGACGACTCCTTCATGCTCAAGGTGCGCTCGACGGACGTCGACGGCCTGGAGAAGACCATCCGGCGGCTCTCCGGCACCAAGGGAGTGTCCCGGACCCGTACGACGATCGTGCTCTCCACGAAGTGGGAGAACCGGGTGGGGGAGCTTCCGGAAGAGGTCTAGTCCGCAGGCCGTACGGGGGCGCCTCCCGCCCGGAGGACGGGGGAGTACGGTTGGTCAGGCTGTCGTAGGGAGAAAGGTCGAGGCATGGACGTCGGGCTCAAGCGTGAGCTGGAGGAGAAGGTCCGCTCCGGTGAGCGGCTGTCCCGCGAGGACGGCATCGCGCTGTACGAGTCGGACGACCTGGCCTGGCTCGGCGGCCTGGCCCACGAGGTGCGCACGCGCAAGAACGGCGACGTCGTCCACTTCAACGTCAACCGCCACCTCAACATGACCAACGTGTGCACGGCGTCCTGCGCCTACTGCTCGTTCCAGCGCAAGCCGGGCGAGAAGGACGCGTACACGATGCGCATCGAGGAGGCGGTGAAGCTCGCCAAGGCGATGGAGGGCGAGAACCTCACCGAGCTCCACATCGTCAACGGCCTGCACCCGAACCTGCCGTGGCGCTACTACCCGCGCTCGCTGCGCGAGCTGAAGGCGGCCCTGCCGGACGTCTCCCTGAAGGCCTTCACGGCGACCGAGATCCACCACTTCGAGACGATCTCCGGCCTGTCCGCGTCGGAGATCCTCGACGAGCTGATCGACGCCGGCCTGGAGTCCCTGACCGGCGGCGGCGCGGAGATCTTCGACTGGGAGGTCCGGCAGCACATCGTGGACCACCGCACCCACTGGGAGGACTGGTCCCGGATCCACCGGCTGGCGCACCAGAAGGGGCTGAAGACCCCGTGCACCATGCTCTACGGCCACATCGAGGAGCCCCGCCACCGCGTCGACCACGTCCTGCGCCTGCGTGAGCTCCAGGACGAGACGAACGGCTTCCAGGTCTTCATCCCGCTGCGCTACCAGCACGACTTCGTGGACATGAAGGACGGCAAGGTCCGCAACCGCCTCCAGGCCCGCACCCAGATGGCGACCGGCGCGGAGGCCCTGAGGACCTTCGCCGTCTCGCGTCTGCTCTTCGACAACGTCCCGCACGTCAAGGTCTTCTGGGTCATGCACGGCGTCCAGACCGCCCAGCTCGCGCTCCAGCACGGCGCCGACGACATGGACGGCTCGGTCGTCGAGTACAAGATCACCCATGACGCGGACAACTACGGCACGCCGAACAAGCTGACCCGCGAGGACCTCCTGGACCTCATCCGCGACGCAGGCTTCCGCCCGGTGGAGCGCAACACCCGCTACGAGATCATCCGCGAGTACGACGGCCCCGACCCGGCCCGCCGGGAGTCCCCCCAGCCCATGCGGGTCTGACCTCCCTCTGTAATAGATACGATCCGGTTATGCCTCTTACCTTCACCCTCGATCCCGCCGTCACCCCCGCCCTCCGCGACGGAGTCCTCGCCCTCTGGACGGACGTGTCGAACGCGGGCGGAGCCGTCGGGTTCGTCGCGCCGGTGACGGCGGAGGAGATCCGCCCGGAGCTGGTCCGGCACCTCGTCGGCATGGCGGAGGGACGCATCCGCCTGCTCGTCGGACACGACGAGTCCGGCGAGGTGGCGGCGACCGCGTTCTTCTCGTACAACACCCACCGGCTGATGAGGCACTGGGTGTGGCTGTACACGGTGATGGTGCACCCCGGGCACCAGGGACAGGGCTACGGCCGCGACCTGCTCGCGGCCGCCGCCGACGAGGCCGGCCGCTTCGCGGGCATAGACGCGATACGGCTCACCTGCCGCGGCGGCTACGGCCTGGAGCACTTCTACGGCTCCTGCGGCTACAAGGAGGTCGGCCGCGTCCCCGCCGCCATCCGCGTCGCGCCCGGCGACGACCGCGACGACATCACCATGCTGCTGCCCCTGCACTGAACGGACCCCGCTGCAAGATCGGTCCTGCACCGTGCTTCACTGGACGGTGCCCCTTTTCGTCATCGGAAGACTGGATTGAGATGCTCCGCTACACGCTGATGCGCCTCGGTATCTTCGCGGGCTGCCTCCTCGTCGTCTGGGGCCTCGTCTACGCCGGCCTGTTCCCGCGCGGCTTCGGCGACTCCAACTTCCTGTGGGTCCTGCTGCTCTCCCTCGTCCTGTCGGCGCCGATCAGCTTCGTCGTGCTGCGCAAGGAGCGGGACCGCGCCTCGGTCCAGGTGTCGCAGCGCGTGGACCGGATGAAGGCCAACATCGAGGCCAACCGCAACCAGGAGGACGAGGCGGTCGACGCGGCCGAGGAGAGCGTGGCCAACTAGTCTTGGTCCCCATGGGGACCGTGAAGACCAAGCGGATGCCGCGCGCGGTACGTGAGCAGCAGATGCTGGACGCCGCCGTACGGACCTTCGGCCAGCGCGGCTACATGGCCGCCTCGATGGACGAGATCGCCGAACTCGCCGGTGTCTCCAAGCCGTTGGTGTACCTGTACCTCAACTCCAAGGAAGACCTGTTCACGGCGTGCATCCGCCGTGAGGCGCAGGCGCTGACCGCGGCGGTCCGCGGCGGTGTGCACCGCGACCTGCCCGCCGACCGCCAGCTCTGGGACGGTCTCCAGGCGTTCTTCGCGCACACCGCCGAACACCCCGACGGCTGGTCCGTCCTGCACCTCCAGGCCCGCACCCACGGTGACCCGTTCGCCGCCGAGGTGGCGGCGATGCGCGAGGAGATGGTCACCTTCGTCACCCAGCTCATCGTGGTCGCGGCCCGCGAGGCGCACCGCGATCCCGACCTCCCCGAGCGCGAGGTCGCCGGTCTCGCCGAGGCCCTGGTCGGCGCCGCCGAGTCGCTCGCGGCCTGGGCCAACGCGACGGAGGGCGTCACCGCCAAGCAGGCCGCCGCGACCCTGATGAACTTCGCCTGGGCGGGCCTGGGCGACCTGATGAACGGCACGCGCTGGACCCCGCCCGCCTGAGCGCCCGCCCCGGCCGGCCCTCGTCCGTGCCGGTAGCGGCCGCTCTCGCGGCGGGCCGGGTCCGGTGCCCGCGAGGGCGCGGCTCAGGTGGCGCCCCACCGGCGCAGGGCGGGCGCGACCCGCTGGTAGCCGACCCGGTACAGCTTCTTCGCGCCGCGCGCGGCGGTCCTGCGCACGACCGTCCGCA
Source organism: Streptomyces sp. NPDC104367 (assembly GCF_055583825.1). Lineage (NCBI taxonomy): Bacteria > Bacillati > Actinomycetota > Actinomycetes > Kitasatosporales > Streptomycetaceae > Streptomyces > Streptomyces sp. NPDC104367. Next base: position 12,104 of record NZ_JBVJND010000055.1, read on the forward strand.
GCCGTCGCGGGCCGTCGGCGCCGGGCGCCGCGGACCGCGGGCGGCCCGCCTCGTCGAAGCCGTTGCGGGCGAGGATGTCGCCGAGGTAGGCGCCGGCGGCCTGTGCGGAGTAGTAGGGCCGCAGGGGCCCCAGCGGTCCGGCGGCGCGCAGCGCGGCGACGCGGGCGCGGGCCGCGGCGTACGGGTCGCTCTTGCCGATGCCCTGCGCCGCCGCCCACTCGGGGCGGGGCCGGGGGAGCGCGCCGGCGTCGAGGTCGTCCCAGGAGGCCAGGCAGCCGGAGTGCACGAAGTAGTGGTTGCCGTGGGCCTCGCGGACGCCGAAGTCGGTGAGGATCGCGGTGGGTATGCCCCGCTGCATCGACTCCAGGGCGGCCGTCGAGCTGACCGTGACCAGCAGGTCGGTGTGGTCCAGGACCTCGCCCATGTTGCCGTAGACCAGCCGGAGGTTGTCGGGGGCGGGCTCGGCGAGGGAGCCGACGAGCAGCTGGTACGGGTCGGCCTCGACGTGGGTGGTCTGCTCGCCGGGCCGGCTGCGCAGCTTGATCAGCACCTGCCGGTCCGGGTGCCGGCGGGCGTGCGCCGCGGCCCGCTCCAGCAGCCTGAGCCGGGAGCCGCGGTCCTTGGGCACGGAGGGCTGCACGGCGAAGGTGAGGGTGAACGGCCGGTCGGCGGACGGCTGGTAGGGCGCGCCGCCGAGGAAGGGCAGCGCGCACTCGACGACCGATGCGGGATCGACTCCGACGCTCGCGAGGACGGAGCCGAAACGCCGGGCGTCGTAGCCGGAGTTGGCCAGCACGATGTCCGTACCGGCCCGGGTCATGAGGCCGTCGACCATCTTCTCGTAGACCACGCCGACGTATCCACTGACCGTGACCGGCCGGTCCGCCCGTGTCCGCCACGCCAGTCCCAGGCTGTGGGTGAGCGCCAGGACGGTGCCGCCGGCGACCGCCAGTACGACGATGTCGGCGTCCGCCAGCTCCTCGTCGTCGACCAGGTCGCCGGCCCGCACCTCGCGCCGGCTGTCGGGCACGATGCCGATCTCGGCGAGCTGCCGCTCCGTCGGGGTGGAACGGCCCCGCAGGAAGTACGCGTCGAGTGCGTGCCCGGGAGCGATCTCCCGTGCCACGGACGCCCCCCATTTCCAACGGGTGTCGGAGTCCGCGAGTACGGCGACGCGTCTGGGAGGCATGCTCGGTGCCCTTCGTACGGTGCTTCAGGGAAACTGAGCAGACATTAGGAACGCTCCCTTAGCGATGGATGAGCGTTTCCTTGAAGAAACCCTGCAGGACATGGGGATCCGATGTGAGGGAAAGCCCTCGCGAGGCCACCAGCTGCGGTGATGGGCGGAGTTGACAGGTGACGCACAGAAGGATGTCACACGGCGTTGGCACGGTTTTTGTCAATGGTCAGTGAATCCATGGGGAAACACTGCCCTGGACATGAACGAGATCTCCGCCCCGCAGCGCGAACCGCCCCGATCCGTCCGCCGCGAATCCCACCGTGCCGGGCAGCAGCACCGGCGCCCGGAACTCCGCCCGCACCTTTGCGGCCCGCGGCACCCCGTGCGCGGCCAGGCAGCGCGCCACCGTCCACATGCCGTGCGCGATGGCGCGCGGGAACCCGAAGAGCCGCGCGGTGAGCGGATGCAGGTGGATCGGGTTGCGGTCCCCGGACGCGGCCCCGTAGCGCCGTCCGACGTCCGCCGCGATCCGCCACTCCTCCACCACCGGCAACGGTTCCCGCTCCCGCTCGCGTTCGCCGCCGCCCGCCGTCCCGCCCCCGGCGTTCCCGGTCCGGTGCCGCGCCAGGTACGTGCTGCGCGACTCCCATACGAGCCCCTGTTCGCCGCGCACCTCGGTGACGACGGCCGCCTCGGTCCCGCGCCGGTGCGGACTCAGCGCGGCGACCTGGACGGAGACCTCGTACGCCCCGTCCCCGGGCATCTGCGCGTGCCGCACGATCCCGATCGACGTGTGCACGAGCCCGAGCAGCGGCAGGGGGAAGGCCCGGTCGCTCATGAGCCGCATGGCCAGCGGGAATCCGAGGACGTGCGGATAGGTGATCGGCAGTCCGTCGTCGTCACCGGGGGCGAACCCGCAGACGCGTTCGTAGGCGGCGAGTCTGCCGACATCCGCGCGGACGCCGGGGAGCACGAGCCGGGTCCGCGGGAACTCGGCCGCGGCGGAAGGCCTCTTGAAGGGCGACCGCAGTGCGCCGAGGGCCAACGAGGGGGCGAGAGAGGGGGCGTTGTCGAGCACGGTCACTGAGCTTGCCTTTCCGATCCGGTGGTACACGGCCCGCGGTCCCGAACGCCGCTCAGGCGCCCAGCAAGCTCTGCCCGCAGACCCGTACGACCTGCCCGTTCACCGCGCCCGACCCCGGCTGCGCCAGCCAGCCCACCGTCTCCGCCACGTCGTCCGGCAGCCCGCCCTGCGCCAGTGAGTTCATCCGCCGTCCCGCCTCCCGGATGAACAGCGGAACCGCCGCGGTCATCCTCGTCTCGATGAATCCGGGCGCGACCGCGTTGACCGTCACCCCGTGTTCGGCGAGCGCCCGGGGTGCGAGCCCGCGCACCAGCCCGACGACGCCCGCCTTGCTCGCCCCGTAGTTCGTCTGCCCCGCGTTGCCGGCGATCCCGGCGATGGACGCGGTGCCCACGATCCGCCCGCCCGACCTCAGCACGCCCTTCTCCAGCAGCGCGTCCGTCGTGCGCAGCACGCTGCCGAGATTCACGTCCAGCACCGAACTCCAGCGCTCGGCGGGCATGTTGACCAGACGTCGGTCCCGGGTGATCCCGGCGTTGTGGACGAGGACGTCCAGTCCGTCCGGCAGCGCGTCGGCGATCCGCGCCCCCGCGTCCGCCGCCGTGATGTCCAGCGGCAGCGCCACCGCCCCGCCCCCGAGCCGTTCGGCCAGCGCCCGCGCGTCCGCCTCCACGGCGGGCACGTCGAGGACGACGACCCGCGCGCCGTCCCGCGCCAGCGTCCCGGCGACGGCGGCGCCGATGCCGCGCGCGGCCCCGGTGACCAGCGCGGTGCGTCCGGCCAGCGGCCGGGTCCGGTCGGCCGGGACGGTGAACGCGCCCGCGCCGATCTCGACGACCTGCCCGCTGACGTACGCCGACCGCGGCGAGAGCAGGAAGCGCAGGGTCGAGTCGGCGGCGCCGGTGTCGGCGTCGGGGGCGAGCCGGACCAGGTTGACGGTCCTGCCCCGCCCGATCTCCTTGCCGAGGGAGCGGGTGAAGCCCTCCAGCGCCTGCTGGGCGGCGGCCTGGTGGTGGTCGGCGGGGTCGAGGGGCGCGCCGACCAGGACGACCCGGCCGCTCGCGGCGACGGACCGCACGACGGGGTGCAGGGCCGCGTGCACCCCGGCGAGCGACTCGACGTCGCGGACCCCGGTGGCGTCGAGGACGACGGCCACGGGGGTGCCGGAGTCGTCCGCGGGCAGGCCGGTGCGGGCCAGCACGGGGGCCAGGCCGCGATCGGAGCCACCGGCCGTCAGCTGGAGCAACTCGCCCTTCAGCGCGGGTTCCCCGGCCGACCAGCGGACCAGCGCGGTCGGCTGGGGCAGCCCGAGCCGGCGGGTGAGGAAGCGGCCCGGCGCCGTGGCGGTGAAGCTCAGATAACGGTCGGTCATGTCCGTCCCCCAGGGGTTCCCAATTACTGACTCTGGAGTAAGGTTACCGTAGGTAAGCCTATGTCACAGCTGTCAACCGTGCCGATTCGGTTCCAACGTGAGAGACCCTCACGTAACCTCCGGGATTGCACAGCCCCGGCCCCGGACCAACCCGGAAACCTCACAACCCCGCCACAGCGGCCCCGTACGATCCACTGTCCTGACCTCCGGTAACCCCTTTCTGAGGCCCGGTCCCGGTGAACGCCTCGGTGCGCGAGGCACGTACGTCATGCAGCAAGCAGTGAGCCGCTGCACGCCCGAGGAGCCGCCCCGTGTCCACGTCCTCTTTCCAGCACGCCGCCTCCGTCTCCTCCGGTGTCGCGATCCAGGCCACGGACTACGACGGGAAGCCGATCCTGGTCGAGCCCCGGATCCAGCGGCTCGACGGAGCGGTACGGGAGGCGTACGTACCGCCGTTCGCGCCGCCGGTGCGGCACGGGTCGCTCGCCGACCTGCCGTTCGAGAACGCGGAGCGGGACCCGGACACCGTGGTGCTCAGCCGCAAGCCCGCCGAGGGCGACGGCCGTTGGGAGCAGGTGACGGCGAGCGGGTTCGCCGCGCAGGTGCAGGCGGTGGCCAAGGGGCTGATCGCGGAGGGGCTGACGCCGGGCGACCGGATCGCCGTCATGGCCCGCACCAGGTACGAGTGGACGCTCCTCGACTTCGGGGCCTGGGCGGCCGGCCTGGTGACCGTCCCGATCTACCCGACCTCGTCGGTCTTCCAGACCCGCTGGATCCTGCACGACTCCGGCGCGGTCGCCCTGGTCACCGAGACCGCCGCGCAGGCCGCCGCGCTCGGTCCCGAACTGGACCGGCTGCCCGACCTGCACCACCTGTGGGTGATGGAGAAGGGGCACGTGGACCGGCTCGCGGAGGCGGGCGGACACGTCAACGACGCCGAAGTGGGCGTACGGCGGGGCATGCTGGGCCCCGACACCCTCGCCACGCTCATCTACACCTCGGGCACCACCGGCCGGCCCAAGGGCTGCGCCCTCTCGCACGGCAACTTCTTCGCCGAGGTCGACAACGCGATCGAACTCCTCTACCCGATCTTCAAGGCGCGCCACGACGAGGAGGTCTCCATCCTCCTCTTCCTGCCGATGTCCCACGTCTTCGGGCGGATGGTCGCCATCGCCTGCGTCCGCGCCCGGGTCCGGCTCGGCCACGCGCCGAGCCTGAAGGCCGAGGACCTGCTCCCGGACCTCGCCGCCTTCAGACCCACCTGCCTGCTCACCATCCCCTACATGCTGGAGAAGGTCTTCAACACCGCGCGGGCCAGGGCGGAGGCGGGCGGCCGGGTCTCGGCCTTCGACCGGGCCACCGGGGTCGCGCAGCGCTACGGCGAGGCGCTGGAGGCCAGGCAGACCGGCACCGGCAGCGGTCCGGGCCGCGCGCTGAAGACCGCCCGCACCTTCTACGACCCGCTGGTCTACCGCCGTATCCGCACCGCCATGGGCGGCAGGGTCCGCCACATCATCTGCGGCGGCTCACCGCTGGGCCGCCGCCTCGCCGCGTTCTACGCCGGGGCGGGCATCGAGATCTACGAGGGGTACGGCCTGACGGAGACCACCGCCGCGAGCACCGTCACCCCGCCGCTCAAGCCCCGGCTGGGCACGGTCGGCTGGCCGATGCCGGGCACGAAGATCCGCATAGCCGCCGACGGCGAGATCCTCGTCGCCGGTGACCACGTCCTGCGCGGTTACTGGGACCCGGCCGCCGGCGGTGTCGTCCCGGCGACCCGGGACGGCTGGCTGGCCACCGGCGACCTCGGCGAACTCGACGACGAGGGCTACCTCACCATCACCGGCCGCAAGAAGGAGATGCTGATCACGGCCGGCGGCAAGTCGGTGGCCCCGGCCCCGCTGGAGAACTGGCTCCGCTCGCATCCCCTCATCTCCCAGGTGATGCTGGTCGGCGACGGGCTGCCCTACGTCAGCGCCCTGATCACCCTCGACCCGCAGGGCCTCACCCACTGGCGCCAGATGAACGGCAAGCACCCGGTGCCCGCGGAACTCCTCCTGGACGACGCGGAGTTGCGGGCGGTCCTGCAACGCGCCGTCGACGAGGCCAACAAACTGGTCTCCCGCCCCGAGTCCATCCGCCGCTTCGCCATGCTCCCCGTCGACTTCACGGAGGAGGCCGGCCACCTCACGCCCTCCATGAAACTCCGCCGCGACGCGATCATGACCGACTTCGCACCGGAGATAGAAACCCTGTACACGAAGTGACGGCCCCGCGGCCCGCGGGCACGTGCGTGCGGCGCGGGCCGGAGCGGCTTCGCGGTCCGGGTACGCGCCGGTGCGCCGCTCGGCGCCGGGGGCGGTGCCTCCCTCGCGGCCCGTATCCGCTCGGCGGCCCGTACCGGGTCAGGCCCGCCCCCCGGCCGTACGCCCGTGCGGCGTCCGGTGTCGGGAGGCGGGCGCGGGTCCCTCTGCTCCGCTAGGAGGCCGGGGCCCGGCGGCTGCCGCTGCGGCCCCTGCCGGTGCCGGTCTGGCGCTCGGCGGTGCGGTTGTTCTCGCGGACGGTCTTGCCGGCGCCCGGAGCACCACCGCCACGGCGCTCACCGCCACGCCCGCCGCGGGCGGTCTTGCCGGGGTCCTTGGCGTCGTCGCTGCGGCGCTCCCCGGTGCGGTCGGCCGCGGGCCGGCCGGTGTCACGGGCGGTCCGGCCAGGAGCGGCCGCGGCGTCCGTACGGCGCCTGCCGCCCCGTCCGCCGGCCCCGGAACCGGCCTGCCCGCCACCCCGGACGGCCGTGCCGGAGGCCCCGCCGCCGTCACGCCCGCCGGAGCCGCTCCTGCGGCGGCGGGACGGCTTGGCGGCGGGCGCCGGGGGCGTGGGCTGGGGGACCTCGATGGTGACGGCCACACCGGAGGGCTCCCGGGCCCCGGTGACCGTGCTGAGCTCCTCGTCGCCGGAGGTGACGTGGGCGGTGCGGGGGCGGATGCCGGCGTCGGACATGAGCCGGGTGACGTCCCGCTTCTGGTCGGGCAGCACCAGTGTGACCACGCTGCCGGAGCCGCCCGCGCGGGCCGTGCGGCCGCCCCGGTGGAGGTAGTCCTTGTGGTCGGTGGGGGGATCGACGTTCACGACGAGGTCGAGGTCGTCGATGTGTATGCCCCGGGCCGCGACGTTCGTCGCCACCAGCGCGGTGACCTGGCCGTTCTTGAACTGCTCCAGCGTGCGCGTGCGCTGCGGCTGGGAACGGCCCCCGTGCAGCGCCGCCGCCCGGACGCCGACGGCCAGCAGCCGCTTGGCGAGCCGGTCCGCGGACCGCTTCGTGTCGAGGAAGAGGATGACCCGGCCGTCCCGGGCCGCGATGCGCGTGGTGACGGCCTTCTTGTCGGTCTCGTCCTGCACGTGCAGCACATGGTGCTCCATCGTGGTCACCGCGCCCGCCGACGGGTCCACGGAGTGGACGACGGGGTCGGTCAGGAACCGCTGCACCAGACGGTCGATGTTGCGGTCGAGGGTCGCCGAGAACAGCATGCGCTGCCCGTCCGGGCGTACCTTCTCGATCAGCCGGGTGATCTGCGGCAGGAAGCCCATGTCGGTCATCTGGTCGGCTTCGTCCAGCACCGTGATGTGCACGTCGCCGAGTTCGCAGTCGCCGCGCTCCACGAGGTCGTTGAGCCGGCCGGGGCTCGCCACGACCACTTCCGCGCCGCGCCGCAGCACCGCGGCCTGCTTGGTGATGGACAGCCCGCCGACCACCGTGGCCGTCCGCAGGTTCACCGCCGTCGCGTACGGGGTCAGCGCGTCCGTCACCTGCTGGGCGAGTTCACGGGTGGGCACCAGCACCAGGGCGAGGGGCGCCTTGGGGCGCGCCCGCATCCCGGCCGTGCGGGCCAGCAGCGCCAGCCCGAACGCGAGGGTCTTGCCGGACCCGGTGCGCCCCCGGCCCAGCAGGTCGCGGCCGGCGAGCGAGTTGGGCAGGGTCGCGGCCTGGATGGGGAACGGCGTGGTCACACCCTGCGCGGTGAGGGTCTTCAGCAACCCCGCGGGCATGCCCAGATCGGCGAAGTCCGCCACGGCGGGCAGCGCGGGGGTCGTGCTCTCGGGCAGCCGGAACTCCCGCGGCGCCGACGCGGGCGGCGGCGCCGAAGAGACGCGCCGGTTCGTTTTCTGGGGCCTGCGGGACATGCGGTGGTCTGCCTTCCTGGAAACAGCACAAACCGGGGTCCGCACCTGTCGGTGCGGAACCCCGGTGAGCGGGTACGCGTCCGGCTATCAGGCGGGGACGATGTTCTCCGCCTGCGGGCCCTTCTGGCCCTGCGTGACGTCGAAGGAGACCCGCTGGCCCTCCTGGAGCTCACGGAAGCCCTGGGTCGCGATGTTCGAGTAGTGGGCGAAGACGTCGGGGCCGCCGCCGTCCTGCTGGATGAAGCCGAAGCCCTTTTCAGAGTTGAACCACTTCACGGTTCCCTGCGCCATGATATTTCTCCTTCTGTAGGCAGAGGCCCCATCCGGAGATGCCGGAAAACAAATAATGCGCCCGAGGAGAATTACATCCGTCAGGCGCACATAGGTTCATGGGTACCACAACTGCAACACAGAAACCGTAACACACTGGGCCTCCGACGCAAGGCGGTCGAGCCACTCCCGCAGCAGTTGCCGCTCCGAAGCCGCTGAGAACCGTCTGGTCCGGCAGGGAGGCCCGCAGGGCGCGCGCCGAGCCGGCCGGGCCTGGCGTTCGCACCGCGGGCGTCTCGTCGGTGACCGCCGTGACCATGGCCTCCCGGAGGGGGGACAGCAGCGCCGGGCCGCGGTCCGCCTCCGGCATGGCCGGCCAGGTGAGGACGGCGCCGCGGGCCGCGGCGTGGATGACGTCGGCCGCGAGCACCTCGCCGACCCGCAGCCGGCCGCCGACGGCGAGCCGCCGCACCCGGCCGCCAAGGATCTCCGGCCCGGTCCGGAACGCGGGCGGCTGGTGGACGGCGGGCCCCCGCCGAGGTGGCCGACCAGCCGCTGGGGATCTTCGCGGCGGCCCGCGAGGGGGGAGTTCGCGACCGCCGCCCCGACCCCGGCCGAGCTGATCGGCCGCGAGCCCACGCCCATGAGGACACTGCCGCGGGAGCGGCCGGCCGGTTCCTGACCGGCGACGGGGAGACACGGGAGCGGATGCCGCCCCGAGCACGGACCACGGCGTATAACACGGCCTGTGACACGTCGTACGGGGCCGAGCGGCGGCCAGGGGCGAGGGGAGCACGGATGAGCAGGGAACAGCGGGCGATGATCGACGCGCGGCTGCGGCGGCCCCGCCCGCTCAGCGCGCCGTCCGTGGCGGACATCCGCGCCGGGTTCCGGGCGACGGCGGCGGAGATGACCGTCCCCGACGGCATCCGCACCACGGCCACCACGCTCGGCCCGCGCCCGGCGCTGCTGGTCGAACCGGCCGGCCCCGCCCGTCCCGGGACGATCCTCTACTTCCACGGCGGCGCCTACGTCTTCGGCTCTCCCGAGACCGCGCTGTCCCTCACCGGCAGCCTCGTGGCCGGGACGGAGTGCCGGTCCCTCTCCGTCGACTACCGGCTGGCCCCGGAACATCCGTTCCCGGCGGCGATCGAGGACACCCTGGCCGCCTACCGCGCCCTCCTCGACGCGGGCGAGGACGCCGCCTCGATCGTGTTCGCCGGGGACTCCGCGGGCGGCGGCCTCACCGTCACCACCTGCCTCGCCGCCCGTGACGCCGGGCTGCCGATGCCCGCGGCGATCGTGGCGTTCTCCCCGGGCCTGGACTCCACCCGCACCGGCGAGAGCATGGACACCAAGGCCCGCCTCGACCCGTTCTTCACCCGCGAGACCCTCGGCTGTATGGGCGCCATGTACCTGGCGGGCGCCGACCCGCGCCAGCCCCTGCTCAGCCCCGCCGTCCACGCCGACCTGACCGGCTTCCCGCCGATGCTGCTCCAGGCCGGCACCAACGAGGTCCTGCTGGACGACTCCACCCGCATGGCCGCGCGCGCCAGGGCCGCCGGCGTGGACGTCGTCCTCGACATCACCGCCGACGTCCCGCACGTCTTCCAGTCCTTCACCGGCGTCCTGGACGAGGCCGACCAGGCCCTGGCCCGCGCCTGTCTCTTCCTCACCCAGCAACTGCCCGAGGACCAGCGCGTGTCGCTCACCTCACCGCGATGAGGAAGGCGTGGGGGGTCTTCTCGTCCAGGTCGGGGTTCCGTTCCCGGACCGTGGTGGAGTGGAGGGCGAAGCCCGCGTCGGCCAGCAGCGCGGCCATGGTCTCCGGGCGCCGGCGCTCGAAGTCCAGCGCGACCGGATGACCCCACGGCTCCTCCAGGCGGCGCGGCACGTCGCCGACCTGGAAGGCGAGCAGGAGGTGGCCCCCGGGGGCCAGGACGCGCCCGAACTCCTGGAACAGCGCGGGCAGCCGGTCGTCCGGGACGTGGATGGACGAGTACCAGCACACCACCCCGTCCAGCTCGCCGTCCGCGAGGTCCAGCTCCAGCATCGAGCCCTGGACGAACCGCAGTTCGGGGTTCTCCCGGCGGGCGACGGCCAGCATCGACTCGGAGAGGTCGAGGCCGAGGACCGACAGCCCCAGCGCGGCCAGCCGCCCCGTGGTCCGGCCGGGCCCGCAGCCGAGGTCGGCCACCTCGCCGCCCGGCCCGACGAGTTCGGCGTAGGTGGCCAGCAGGGCACGTTCCAGGGGGCGGCCGGTGAGCTCGGCGCGGAAGTGGTCGGCGTAGTCGTCGGCGATCGCGTCGTAGAAGACACGGGTGGCGGAGATGAAGTCGGCGGTCATGCCGGCGGACCCTAGGGGACGGCACTGACAACGCCGTCGGGATCAGGAGGGGCGGACCGGGGCGGCGAGGGCCCGGCGGAGCCGGTTCACCGGGCCGGGTTCGGCCGATCGTGAGCGGCCGCCCGAGCGGCCGACCGGCCCGGGGCGGCCCGGGGCGGCCCGGGGCACCGCTTCGGTTCCGCCATCGGGCCGAGTCCCCGGCTCGGCCGATCGGGTCACCCCCCCGGCTCACCCGGCCTCCGCCGCGGGTCTCGGAGCCGCACATTCCGGGGACGGTCGAGCGCCTCTTCGTATGCGACGGGCGGGTTAAGGGCAGGCCACGTGAAGAAAGCGTGGAATTGAACCATGGGGATTATCTGACGTATCGCGGCGATATTCCGTATTCGTACGCGTCTCCGACGCCCGGGACCGCGTTCCCGTCCGTCGCACGGCACATCCGGGCGAGCGGCGGAAAGGCCGGGGAAAGGCAGGAGCCCCGTCGCCTGACGGCGCGGGGCTCCTTGGGTACTGCACTCAGTCTGCGATCAGACTTGGTTTGTCTGGGATCAGACGGGGGTGACGTTCTCCGCCTGAGGACCCTTCGGGCCCTGCGTGACGTCGAAGCTCACCTGCTGGTTCTCCTCGAGGGAGCGGAACCCGCTGGCGTTGATCGCGGAGTAGTGGACGAAGACGTCGGGGCCGCCGCCTTCCTGGGCGATGAAGCCAAAGCCCTTTTCGGCGTTGAACCACTTCACGGTTCCGGTAGCCATAAGCCCTCCTTGGGCTCAAAAGGGTCGCCCTGCTCCAGAACCTGCAAGTGTGAAAACAAACTAAGTGCCGCACAACTGCATATGTCTGAAAACGACGAGAGCCCGCGGTTACATGCTCCGCAGGCTCTGTACTGCAAGGGAAACCAAACTGCAACTTGCGGCGAGCCTAGCATGTGGGCAGCCGAAAGCAACAGAGGCCAAGATCACGTCACCCGGACGTTTGAATGATCCCTGGGGACTCTTGACGGCGGGGGCGGTCCCAGCACCGTACCCCATGGGGTCTAGTCTCGCGATGTGGACAATTCTCGCACCCGGCCGCGCGTCGGACACATCCAGTTCCTGAACTGCCTGCCCCTCTACTGGGGGCTCGCGAGAACCGGCACCCTCCTCGACTTCGAGCTCACCAAGGACACCCCTGAGAAGCTCAGCGAGCGACTGGTGCGCGGCGACCTCGACATCGGGCCCATCACCCTCGTCGAGTTCCTGCGCAACGCCGACGACCTGGTCGCGTTCCCGGACATCGCCGTCGGCTGCGACGGCCCCGTGATGTCCTGCGTGATCGTCTCGCAGGTCCCGCTGGACCAGCTGGACGGCCGCCGGGTCGCCCTCGGCTCCACCTCGCGCACCTCGGTCCGCCTCGCCCAGCTGCTGCTCGCCGACCGCTTCGGCGTCCGGCCCGACTACTACACCTGCCCGCCCGACCTCAGCCTGATGATGCAGGAGGCGGAGGCGGCGGTGCTCATCGGCGACGCCGCCCTGCGCGCCAACCTGCTGGACGCCCCGCGCTACGGCCTCCAGGTGCACGACCTCGGCGCGCTCTGGAAGCAGTGGACCGGCCTGCCGTTCGTCTTCGCGGTCTGGGCGGCCCGCCGTGACTACCTGGAGCGCGAGCCGCGCATCACCCGCGAGGTGCACGGCGCCTTCCTCGACTCCCGCAACCTCTCCCTGGAGGAGGTCGCCAAGGTCGCCGAACAGGCCGCCCGCTGGGAGGCGTTCGACGAGACGACCCTCGCCCAGTACTTCACCACCCTCGACTTCAGCTTCGGCGCCGCGCAGCTCGCCGCGGTCGAGGAGTTCGCCCGCCGGGTGGGCCCGACCACCGGCTTCCCGGCCGACGTGAAGGTCGATCTGCTCCGGCCCTAGCGCCTACGCTGCTGCCTGGACTCTCAGGGGGGTGGGGGCGCATGCGGCCGCTCGCGGGTGACGAACCGAGGACCGTCGGGCCCTACCGGCTGCTCGGCCGGCTCGGCTCCGGCGGTATGGGCCGGGTCTACCTGGGCCGTTCGGCCGGCGGCCGGACCGTGGCCGTGAAGATCGTGCACCCGCACTTCGCGCTGGACGAGGAGTTCCGGGCCCGCTTCCGCCGCGAGGTGCAGGCCGCGCGACGGGTCGGCGGCGCCTGGACGGCACCCGTCCTGGACGCCGACCCGGACGCGCCGGTGCGCTGGGTCGCCACCGCGTACGCCGCCGGTCCGTCCCTCACCGACGCCGTGAACGGCGGCGGCCCGCTGCCCGCGCACACCGTACGGGCGCTGGGCGCGGGGCTCGCGGAGGCGCTCACGGCGGTGCACGAACTGGGCCTGGTGCACCGGGACGTGAAGCCGTCGAACGTACTGCTGACCCTCGACGGCCCGCTCCTCATCGACTTCGGCATCGCCCGGGCCACGGACGGCACGGCGTCCCTCACCTCCTCCGGGGTCTCGATCGGCTCGCCGGGCTACATGTCCCCCGAGCAGATCCTCGGCAAGGGGGCGACGGGGGCCGCGGACGTCTTCTCGCTGGGCGCGGTCCTCGCGTACGCGGCGAACGGGGAACCGCCCTTCCCCGGCGACTCCTCCGCCGCCCTCCTCTACAAGGTCGTCCACGAGGAGCCCGAACTCGGCTCGCTCGGCGGTGACCTGCGGGAGGTGGCCGAGGCGTGTCTCGCCAAGGAGCCGGGGCGGCGGCCGGGCCCGGCCGAGGTGGCACGGCGGCTCGCTCCGGAGGGGGCCGCGCGGCTGGTGACCGGCGGGTGGCTGCCGGGGGCACTGGTGGAGCGGGTGAGCCGGAGCGCCGTACAGGTACTGAACCTGGAGGCGGCGGAGGCGGCGGAGGCGGCGGAGGATTCGGGGGCCGTGGCTGGGGCCGTGGGGTTTGTTTCCGGGCCGGTGGAGTTCAGCAGTCCCTCCGTGGCCGTGGCCGGGGAGTTCGGACCGCCGTCGGCCATGGCGCCGCCGGCCGGGTCCGCGCCGACCGCGGCACCGGTCGTCGGGCCGCCCCCGAACACACCACCGTCCGTGCCACTGCCTGTGCCACCGCCTGTGCCACCGTCCGCCGCACCGGTCGGTGGGGTGGACGGCGGGTCGTTCGGCGGGTCGGGGTCGGGGTCGGCCGCGGTGCCGGTGGTGGGCGGTATGGCGGAGACCGTGGTGCCGACGGGTACGACGGGTACGACGGGGCGGGTGGGCACGGCGGGGCCGGGGAAGCCCGGTGGGCTGTCGGTGAGTGTCGGCGCGGCCTCCGTGCCGGGGGAGGGCGGCCGCGGTCGCCGGGTGAGCTGCACGGTGGCGCTCGCCGTGGCCGGCGCGCTCGCCGCGGTGACGGCCGGGCTGGGCTTCCTGGTCCAGCCGTGGACCGGCGGCGGCGACAACAGCGCGGCGGGAGCCGACAGTTCGGGAGCCACCCCGTCCGTGTCCGCCTCCCTGGGCGCCGGCGCCACCGCCCCGTCCGGCTCCTCGGCCTCCGGTACGGTCCCGGCCGCCTACCTCGGCACCTGGGAGGGCACGGCGACCGCCCTGTCCGGCAACCTGCCCGTCGGCACCTTCCGGGTCACCGTCGAACAGGCGAGGGTCGGCCGGGAGGTGGGCCGCCTGCGCCAGACCGACCAGCTGGGCGGGGTCTGCACGGACATCCTGACCCTGAGGTCGGTGACGGCCACCAGACTCGTCGCGTCCTCGACCGGGGCCGAGGGCAACCACGACGGCTGCGACCCCGACACCAACACCGTCTACCTGACCCCGAGCCACGGCGACCTCGTCTACACGTCGGACAGCTCGGCGGAGGGGAACCCGGTGGCGGTGATGTCCAGGACGGGGGACTGACACCGCCCCTGCCCCGAGTCCTCGCCCCGAGTCCCGGCCCTGAGTCCCTGCCCCGAGTCCTCGCCCCGAGTCCCGGCCCTGAGTCCTCGCCCCGAGTCCCTGTCCCGAGTCCCTGACCGGGCTTCCTGTGGGCCCCTGTGGGCCCCTGTCCGAGGTCTCCCTCCGCTACTGCGGGGTCGTGACGGTCACGTGCTCCCCGCTGCCCAGGTGCAGCATGCCCTTGCCGGGCTGGATCGGCCCGCCGACCATGGCCCGGGTGGTCCGGATGCCGATCAGCTCGCCGGAACCGGACTCCTGCGGGGAGAGCAGGATGCCCCGGCGGGCCTTCTTGGCGTCGACCTGCCAGCCGGAGAAGCCGTCGCAGATCTCGTCCTCGTCACCTGCGATGACGACGGCGAGACCCTCCTCGGCACCCCGTTCGACGATCCGCTTGAAGACGTCCTCGGCGTCGCAGTCGTCCAGCACCTCGGCGTCGTCGACCAGGACCACGACCGGATCGGCCGGGGTGGCCGTGTTCGCGATCTCCTCCAGCTCGTCCTCGTCGACGTCCCGGCCGGTGAAGACCTTCAACACGCCCTCCCGGCCTTCGAGTTCCCGCAGCGGGGACTGCCGGGGCGCGGCGACGACGATCCGTACCCCGTTCGCGAGGTAGGAGCGGGCGAAGCCCAACAGGGTCGTGGAACGGCCGGACTTGGCGGGTCCGCCGATCACGAACGCGGGCACCCCCTGCGCCAGGTCGGGCCCGAAGGCGGTCAGTTCGTCGCCGCCGACGCCGACGAGGGCCCACAGCGGGGAGGCCGAGGCGGCCGGGTCGCGCATGGCCCAGGCGTCCTCGAAGGAGATCCGGCTCGGCAGCACGTCCACCCGGAACGGCCGCCGCGAGCGCGGGACCCCGGCGTCCCGGGCGTCGGCCGCCTCGCCGATCGCGGCGATCGCGGCGGCCTGCCCCTGCCCGGTGGTGTCCGCGGCGAGCAGCGCGAACTGCGTCTCCGCGGCCGTCTCGCTGCGGAAGGCGCGGCCCGGCGGGATCTCCTCGGGAACCTTGCGGGAGTTGATGTCCAGCATCGAGAAGTCGGCCCGGTCGGCCAGCCGCAGACCGTACTTGTCCTCGGTGAGGGAGGAGATCCGGCCGGCCAGGATCTGCCGGTCACCGGTGAGGACCAGGTGGATGCCGACGCTGGCGCCCTCCCGCATCATCACCATGACCTGGTCGGTGAGGTCACCGTGGTTCAGCTCGCCGAGCGTCGGCAGCCAGCCCTCCCAGCGGTCCAGGAGCAGCACGACGTGCGGCAGCCGCTCCTCCTCCGGGACGGCCGCCCGCTGCTCGCCGATGTCCGCGAACCCACGGTCGGCCAGCAGTTCCTGACGTCGGCTCAGCTCCCCCGAGAGGCGGGTCATCAGCCGCTGGACGCGCTCGGTCTGGTTGCGGCCGACGACGGCACCGCAGTGCGGCAGCCGGGTCAGCGCGTTCAGGGCGCCGTTGCCGCAGTCGATGCCGTACAGGTGCACGTCGGCGCAGGAGTTGGTGCGGGCCAGCGAACCGGCGATGGTCCGCAGCACCTGCGAACGCCCGGTGCGCGGGGCACCGGCGACGATGAGGTGCCCGAAGGTCGCGAAGTCGACGGCGACCGCGCGGCGGGCCTGGTCGGCGGGCAGGTCCTCGACACCGTACGGGGCGGCGGGCAGCGTGCCCTGCGCCCGCGGGGTCGGTACGTCGTCGAGCAGCAGGGTGTCGTCGAGGGCGGGCAGCCACGGTGAGTGCTGGGCCGGGATGGCGAGCGCGGTGTTGGCCTCGCGCACGGCGTCCACCAGCACCTTCAGGTCCGTGATCTCGTCGTCCTCCTTGGCCTCGGACCTGGGCTTGCGCAGCGCGGCCCGTCCGAGGTCCTGCCAGGACAGCGCGCCCGCCCAGGGGGCGAGGGTCGCCGGGTCGGCGGCGCCGGGGCGCCGGCCGCCCACCCGTCCCGACTGGAAGGGCACCAGCGAGGCGTGGCCCAGCCGGACGTACGCCCGGCCCGGTGTGCTCTTCGCGATGTGCCCGGCGTCGGGCGCGTCGATGACGTCGGTCGACTCCCCGGCGTCGGTCACGCGCAGCGCTATCCGGAGGTTGGTGTTGGCGCGGATCTCGGGGGAGACCACACCGGAGGGCCGCTGGGTGGCGAGCAGGAGGTGGATGCCGAGGGAGCGCCCCCGCTGGGCGATGTTGACCAGTCCCGTGACGAAGTCGGGCAGGTCCCGCACCATCGACGCGAACTCGTCGATGACGATGAGGAGTCGGGGCACCGGGGAGCGGGAGGGGTCGCGCCGGACCAGGTCCTGGTAGTCCTCGATGTCCTTGGCGTCGGCGGCGGCGAGGATGTGCTCGCGCCGCTTCAGCTCGGCGCCGAGGGATTCGAGGGCGCGCTCCACGAGGTGGGCGTCGAGGTCGGTGACCATGCCCACGGTGTGCGGGAGCTTCACACAGTCCTTGAACGCCGAGCCGCCCTTGTAGTCGACGAGGACGAACGTCATGTTCTCGGGCGTGTTGGCGACGGCGAGCGCCGCCACGATGGTCTGGAGCAGTTCGGACTTGCCCGAACCGGTGGTACCGGCGATGAGGCCGTGCGGCCCGTCGCGCCGCAGGTCGATGCCGAACGGGCCGTCGTACGACTCCCCGATGACGGCCATGGTCGACTGTCCGCCCATCCGCCACCGGGCGGCCACCGCGTCCCGCGTCGGCGGCTCCAGCTGGAGCACGTCGAGCAGCCGGCTGGCGCCGGGCAGTGCCGAGTCCTCGGTCTCGCCGCTGATGTCCCGCAGCGGTGAGAGGGAGCGGGCCAGCCGGCCGCACCAGGCGGGGGAGACGAGGTCGGGCCGTACGTCGCGCTTGCGCAGCGCTCCGCTCTGCTCGACGCGCAGCCGCAACTCCAGTTCCTGCGGGGCCTGTTCCTCGCTCTGCTGCTGGGGGTGCCAGGCCTGGAAGGAGGGGAAGCCGCCGACGGCCTGCTGCGGCACGGCCGCCGGGGTGTCCCCCTGGCCCGTCGTGTGCGGTTCGGCGACGACCACGCCCTGGCACTCGCCGGGGAGGAAGCGCTCCTCCTCGTCGAGGCAGATGGAGCGGATCGCGACGCCCGGCCCCTCCCGCAGCAGCCGTACGACACCGGGCATGGAGCGCAGCCGGCGCGACCCGTCCCACACCACCACGATGTCCGGATCGCTGAACGCGGGTCCGTCGGTCCTGCTCCGGCCGCCCTGCTGAAGGGCCTTCTGCCGGCCGTCGAGGAGCTGGGTGAGCTCGCCGACGCGGGCGCCGACGGTCTCCGAGTCGGTGCCGACGAGGACGTTCACGTCCTGGCCGCCGCCGGGGCGGACGTGCGGCAGCCAGCGCACCCAGTCCCAGCGGGTGCCGGCGTCGTGGTCGGTGAGGACGTAGAACTGCACGTCCATGGGGCTGTGCAGGACGGCGGTCTGGGCGACGGCCCAACGCCCCAGCGCATGCGCCGAGTCACCCGGCCCGGCGACCCCGATGACCCCGAGGTCGCGCAGCGACAGGCCGACCGGGGCGTCCTCGATGTACCAGCGGACCTTGCGCTTGTGCTCGTCCTGCTCGGGGTCGTCGAGTTCGACCTCGGAGGGCACGCGCCCGGTGCCGAACCGGACCAGGAGGTGGTCGGCGTCGGTGCGCCGCCGCTCCCAGAGCCGGGTCCGCGGCCCGGTCCCGTACGTCAGCACGGCGGCCGGGTCGGGCACCGCGGCCCGCCGCTCCGACCGTTCGGCGACCAGCGCCTCCTGCGCCTCCGCCTCGATCCGCGCCTTGTGCTCCTTGTACTCCTTCAGCTGCTTCGCATGGGACTTGCGGCCGTGCTTCTTGTCCATGAAGTAGTTGCCGAAGAGCATGAGCGGGCTCATCAGCGCCATGATCAGGTAGTACCAGCGCCCGAACATCATCACCGAGACGACGGCGCCGACCAGCGGCAGCAGGGCCATCAGCCAGGGCAGCGGCCGGGCCTCGTAGTCGCCGGGCGGGTTGGGCAGCGCGAAGTGCGTCTGCCGTTCGGCGGGGCGCAGCCGCGGGGGCCGGTTGTAGTCGAGCCCGGCACCGTCGTCGGACCACTTGAGGGCGGCGTTGGGCGGGGTGTAGGCGGCGATCTCGAACAGCGAGTTGCCGAGGCCGATCTGGGAGTCGAGCGGCCAGTCCGCGCCGCTCTCGAACTCCTCGCCGTCCAGCCGGGCGCCGTCCTTGTCGTGGACGTCGAGTTTGCAGGTGCCGCCGATGGCGATGGTCAGGGTGGCGGCGCGGGAGGGGAGTTCGGGGTCCTCGACGCGGAGGTGGGAGGCGGGGCCGGTGCCGATGTCGTAGCGCCCGACACCGAGCCGGTGCACGGCGCCGGCGGCCGGACCGCCGGCGATCCGGAACTCCACGATGCCGGTGGGCTCGCCGAGCAGGCAGCCGGCGGGATCGTGCAGCGAGACGACGACGCCGTCGCGCAGCGGTGAGCCGACGACGGTGGCGGAGGGGTCGAGGGCGTATCCGTCGACGTAGGCGTGCGGGCCGGTGGCGGCCGGGAGGGCGGGATCGGCGCCGCGATGGGTGCCGATGGGGATGACCTGGGCCCCTTCGTTCCCCGCCGGGTACGCCAGGCCGACCTGGCGGGCCAGCTCCCTGGCGACGTCACCGACCGTCGACTCGGGATCCGCGTCGAGCACGACGTCGGCGGTGGCACCGCCGACCGGGTCGACCACGGTCAGACTCAGGCGCACGTTACGTCCCCCCACACACACCGACAGCACCCAGCACAGTGGAAGCGACCTTAGCCGCCCGCCCTTTCCCGGGTGCAACGGGATGCGCACGGTTCACGATTCCACCGCACAAGCACCGTGCGGTCCCGCGTGTCACCACCGTAGGATCTTTGCTCGTGCGGACGGCCATGTCATGGCCAAGGATCCGCGCGGAAGGTGCCACGGGGGAAGGCCCTGCGGCCACACGAACGGGAGGGAGCCGTCATGGCCAGCAAAGACACGGACCTTACTTATGCCGAGATGGAGAAGGTCGCGGGTGACCTGATCAAGGACATGCACGAGCTTGAGGACAAGATCAAGAACGTGGAGAAGCGGGTCAGCGCCCTGGTGGAGAACGGCTTCACCACCCAGAAGGCCTCGGGAGCGTACGACGACTCCATGAAGGACTTCACCAAGGGAGCGACGAAGACCATCCAGGGCCTGCACGGCCTCTCGGACTTCCTGAAGAAGGCCAAGGAAGCGTACGAGCAGCTGGACGACCAGCTGGCGAAGCAGGCCAAGGGTTAGTCAAGTCCGCACTTGAAGCGGGACTTGAGTGCGACGGAGCGCTTGACGCGCTCCGTCGCACTCGCCGTGGCGCATCAACGTGAGCCTGGAGGCCGGTGTCGGATCCGAGGTACCAAGTCTGGAGCCCCGCCCCATCCAGCCGCTCTTCGGCATGGTTCCACACGGCCTTGGTACCGGCTGGATGAGGAGAACCGACCCATGGGCGATTACAGCGTGATTGATCCCGGAAAGTTCGTCGACGACTCGGCAACCGTCCGGGACATGATCCCCTCGTCGGTCATCGCGGCCGTCCCGGCCGCCCGGGCCGCCGCCAAACAGTACGGCCGGGATGTGCGGTTCGACTTCCTCGATGACCGGGCCGTGCACTGGCTGCTCTTCCAGCGGCGTCAGGACACGGAGAGGGGCAGTGCGCTCGGATGTCTCCTCGCAATCCCCGTCCTCGTTCTCGGGTTCGGTGCCTGGCCGTTCTGGGATCTGGTGGCCTCGCAGAAGTCTCGTGCTTTCCAGACGGCGTTCGTCGTCGTGGACGCACTACTGCTCATCGCCCTCTGCGTGGGAATCTTCCTGCTGCGCCTGGCGGATCTGCGCGACCACAGCACGCGGAACATGCGGTGCAGGGTCCGTCTCTACCGCAGGATCGTGGTGGCCGCTCGGCAGGGAGGCGCCGACATCCCCTCCCTCTATCCCTACTTCGGGATGTACGCGTCGTCGCGGAAGTTCTTTCCCGAGGCAGCTGACCAGCCCGTCCCCGGCCAGGAACGGACCGCATGACGGACCGGCTCCGAAGGCAGCGGTTTCGCCCGCGGGCCGGACGGTCGGTGGTCGCCCGCGGCCGACCCTGGACGCCCACGTCTGTATGTTCGCAGAAGTGGGCTAGCTTCATGCGGCCGCTGAGTGGCATCGAGGAGTCCAAGGGGGCAACTGCTCCAGGGCCCACATGCTGCCGTCTGGACGCGCGCGAATGGTACGAGGTTCAGTCTTCGGTGAGTTGCCAACGGCTCGGCCGGGATCGCCGCGTCATGTGCCTGTACAGGTCGCTGGGCGTCTCCTCCGTCGTCAGACTGATCCACGAACCGTCCGCGAAGCGCAGGCGCAGCCGGTCGGTCTCGAACGCGATAAGCGGGTTCTTGAGGACGGCGTCCTCGGCGGTGAACGCGGCGATGACGCGCGTGCGTGCGTTCCGACGGACGGAGGGCCGCCCGAGTGGCTGTACCACTACACAAGGAGGCGACCGGCTGCTCCGCTCCAGTCGCCGTCGAAGGACTTCTATGCGGCCATGAGGGAGGAAAACGGGGCGACCACAGCAACCGCTTGTAATGTGTACGCCGCAACCGACCGGCAGGTGGTCGCCGTACCGGTGACGGGCGATAGGCTCCGGTCGCACCATTGCAAAAGCGACTTGCGTTACCTAGGTGCGTTCTGGGTTATTGGGGGATACCGGACATGTCCAAAGGTGATCTCGCCCTGAGTCTCGCCGGACTGGATGTCCTGGCGGGTCAACTGCGCTCGATCAAGCAGCGTATGGATGACACGGGTCAGGTCGACCGGAAGCTGGGTAACGGTGAGCTGGGCTCAAGTGCGGCTCTCGACGCGATGGAAGACTTCATGCACGGCTGGAAGGACGGTCGCAAGGAGATCGACGTCGGGCTGGAGAACGTGGCGAAGATGGCGCAGGAGATTGTCGACAAGATGACCAAGCTCGACATCGACCTCCGGAACGCCGTCCGCAAGCACGAGAAGGAGGGCAAGGGTGGTAAGTGAGGCCTCCCTCGCTGGTGAGCCCAACGCCGGGGACTCTTTCGCTGAGGCCGCTCCCGGGGACGTCGTCGGCATCAACATCCAGGTGCCCAGCACGTGGTACGAGTTCGACGTCCACCCTGCCACCGTGAACCGCTCGATCCGTGAGGTCGTGGCGGAGCGGGTCAAGCAGCGGCCGGAACTGGGAGAACACCAGGCCGATCTGGTCAGGACCCTGAAGAAGGTGGCTCGCGAAGCCCGCAAGGCTGATGTCGTCTACTCGGGTTCCATGTGTGAGATCGTCGACGGCGAGCCGATGGTGGCCAGCCTCACGGTCAGTGTCCGCGCGGCCGTGAACGAGACCACGGGCGAGACCGCCGTCACCGAACTGGACACGCTGATGAGCGTACTGTCGCCGATCGCACCGGGCCGCCGGCCCACCGATCCATGGCGGCGCGTGCGCCTGGTGGAACTGCCGGACGTAGGGCAGGCGGCGCGGGCCGAAGGCATCGAGGACATTGAGATCCCCGACGACAGTCGCAGCTACCGCGCGGTCGTGATGCAGACCCTCATCCCCTTCCCGGACGGCAACCCGAAGGTCGCCGTCATCAGCGCCAGCACACCCCAACTGGCACTGGTCGAACCCATGCTGGAGCTCTTCGACCTTATCGCCAGCACGTTCCGCTTCGTCCACCGAGCCGAACTCGACACGGAGAGTTGAGCCCCCAATGGTCCGCCCCGCCG
Source organism: Streptomyces sp. NPDC104367 (assembly GCF_055583825.1). Taxonomy (NCBI): domain Bacteria; kingdom Bacillati; phylum Actinomycetota; class Actinomycetes; order Kitasatosporales; family Streptomycetaceae; genus Streptomyces; species Streptomyces sp. NPDC104367. The sequence goes on from NZ_JBVJND010000055.1 coordinate 34,132, forward strand.
ACTGGCACAACCTTGACCTGCACGACGACCCGACGCCCGGTGACCCGCACGAAGTCAAACTTCAGGGGCAGCGGTACAAGACCTTCGTCGAAGACGTCGCCACGGTACTCAGGGGCATGCGCTCGGCCTCGAAGGACTCCGTTCTCAAGGAGTCGGCCGGCAAGGCCATGGACGCTTTCAGGGAGCAGATTGGCAAGCTGCCGGGCCAGTTGCAGAAGCTGCACGACTCCTACGAGGTGGTGTCAGGCGCGCTGTTGACGTACGCCGGGAAGCTGGAGCACGCCCAGACGACCGCGGATCACGCGCTCGCCAAGGCGCGGATACTGCGCGGCGACCTCTCGAAGGCGCAGTCCCGGCTGGCCGGCGCCACCACGGCGGCGAACACCGCCAAGTCCACGCAGGACAAGATCAGCAACCCCACGGGTGACGCCCCCGCGCCCGACCCGGCGAAGGTGCGCAAGGCGACCCGTGACGCCCAGCACGCCAGCGAGCACCAGAAGGCGGCGCAGAGCAAGGTCGACAGCCTGAACGCACAGCTGGCGGAGCTGAGGACCAAGGCGCAGAACGCCGGCAAGGACCAGGACAAGGCCGCCACCAGGCTCGTCCACGACATTCACAGCGCTTCCGACGTGGGGATCCACAACAAGAAGTGGTACGAGAAGGTCGGGGACTGGGTGGTGGACCACTGGGACGGGTTTGTCACCGTCTGCAAGGTTGTTGTGGCAGTTGCGGGTATCGTCGCGCTCTTCGTGGCCGCCCCCTGGCTTGTAATCATCATTGTGGCTGCGGCCCTGGTCGTCCTTGCGGACACGATCGCTAAGTTCTCGCAAGGCAAGGCAGGCTGGGGTGACCTGGTTTTCGCGGTGCTGGACTGCATTCCTGTGGTCGGACGGCTGGCCATGCTCGCAAAGGCTGGCAAGGTGGCGGGTGGATTCAGAATGGCGCTGCGCGTCAGGAAAGCCGAGATTGCGTGCAGCCGTCTCATCAAGATGTGGCGTATGGGTGAAGACCTAAAGGGCTTCCGTAAGGTCGCTTATGCATTTGCCACAGGAGAGCTTAAGACCACGCTCAAGGATGCCTTCAACGGAGGCTGGAGTGAAGTTCGGAAGAACGCGTTGGGTAATCTCGTCGGAAATGCCATCGGGTCTGGCATGACACCATTGGTCAGTAAGGGCTTTAAGGCACTTCCTAAGGTCATCAACGACAGTAGTTTCACCAACCTGACCCGTAAGGAGTATCGGAATCTAACGATGACTCTCGCCGGGAAGAATCCGAGGGGGCAGATGATCACTGGCGGCGTTGAAGGCCTTGTGAAGAGCGTGACCCGAGCCACCGTGAATACCGCATTCTTTGGTGCGAGCTTTGATACCAACGGCGTCATCCTGGACGGCTTGAGCGGTGGGGGCGGCAGCGGTGGTTATAAGCCGGGCATCTTGCCTGCCAAGACACAGTTCAGCTCGTAAGCAAATTGCGTGCTTCCTGAAACTTCGACATGGCGGCAGGCAGCTGAACACGGTAGTCGATGTATCCGACGCTGCCGTCTTGCATGATCTCGGTGTATTCGGTTGCGGCTGTTACGCGTGACAGATGACTGTCCGACAGTTTCTTTGTCGCGGCCCATACTGCATCGGCGACAGCCCGCGCCGACGACTCATCAATCACACTCAAACGGCGCCTGATTGACATCGTCTGACCTTTGAGCTTGAAGGACAGAGGTAGCCCGATGTTAGAACAAGTGAACCTACCGCGTCCGTTTCGTAGTAGATCTCCCACGCCGTCGAGCAGATCCACCAAGGCGGGGAAGAGGATGATCCCCATTCCTCCATCCGGTACGTGTGCGCTGCGCGTCGTGGCGGTCCCGGTCTTTCCTGTCACGTCGAGGTGGCCGAGGAAAAGCCCGTCCTCGATGTCGTCTTGGTCGGCGAGCGGCGTGTAGGTGAATACAGGCATGGGACCTCACTTCCCCCTTGTTTGCAGATGGCGTGTTTCTTCTGCTGTGAACGGCGATTCTCCTGAAATGCCAGCCGCTTGGGCGCGCTGCCAGGCCGCATCGCTGACGTCGGCAGGCCGGAATCCCTTGCTCGTGCTGAGCACATGCGTGGGCCGTACGGCCCCCAGCTCGGTCAGCCCTTGGAGCGCGATCACAGCGCCGAACCGTGGGTCGCCCGCGAACCTGAAGCCCTGCGTTCGGGCGTTGATCACGGCGCTGCGCCAGCGCTTGCCAGTGAGTCCATATCGCCGGACGGCGACGTTGACAGTCTTTCCCCGGTCGTCGGGATTGGGCAGCTTCAGATAGCTAATATCTGCCGCGGCAGTTTTTTTGACTGGCGGGTGAACCTGCCAGGGGTAGGTGGCGAGGATCCCGTGCATCTTCCTGAATTGCACCCGGCGGGAGTCGGACACGGCGACGCCGAGAACCGAGACGATAACGGAAACGATCATCACGTACGTCGGGAGTGAACTGACCAGCAAGGATTCCCAGAGGACCGTCTCCAGCACGAAAAATCCTGGCAAGGACAGCACCCAGAAGGTCGTTGCCACGATGCTCCGTCGACGTGCCCGCTGCCAAGCGCTTAGGGTGTCCGGATCATCGAGGGCGGTGCGCGGTGTTGCGTCATTCATACGGTGAACCCTCCCCACGGCTGACCAACTGTTCCCGACCGTTGTAGGCTTGACGGATTCTGCAAGCTCTTCAAGCGGCAGGTTGACGGTATCAGGATGATGCTGTCCCGCCGGCGTGATATGCGGGCTACGAGATCGGTTCGGCTCTCTCTATATGCCTCGTACAAGGGCGATTCGAACTCATTCTGTGGAGACGTTACCTGTCAGCGGTTCACGGCTTGGGCTTCCTGGACCTTGATGTCCTGGTCGTTGCCGAAAGTTCCATCGGGCAGGTCGCCGCCTGTGCCTAGGGTTCCGGTCCAGCTGATCTGCCAGGTGACGGTGGCCTGAAGTCGGTACGTGCCGTCCCCCGAGGACCGGAGGTATTTGATGCCGCAGGGCGGCGTCTCGTGAGCCTTGCCTGTGGCATACGGCTCACCGATCGAGCCGTCGGCGTTGATTGCGCACTCGCCGGAAGTAGGATAGGTCTCGGCGTCCTCGGTTCCTGGCTGGAGCTTCAGTGAGACGGGCTTGGCCACGGTGGTGGCCTGCATGTTCAGGCCTGGTGCGGTGATGGACGCGGTGACGGAGACGGGTTTGAAATCCCCCTTGTCCAGCCATGCCCAGGTGGCGAGGTTGACTTTGGTGGGGCCGCTCGGCGCAAGTGTCACCTCGGTGCCTGGAACCTTGATCTGTTCATACGCGAGCCCGGCCAGGATCTCCGGTGAAATGACGTTTCTGACGTTGGGAGTCTGACCGTTCTCGACCCAGAACGGTAGCGTTGAGTTGCATGCCGTTCTGTCCAGGATAGGAGCGTTGGGATTCTCGACCGCTCCCCACCACATGCCCTCGTCCTGTTTGTCGAGGTTGTAGTTCTTGTACTCCCCGTTCTTGTACTTCTCTCGGAATTCGTTCGTGGCGTTCTTCGCGTAGTTGGGCTGGTTGGGGTCGGTCGTGACGTTTCTGAACTCGGACTCTGTCTGGGTGGAGAATTGCTTGGCTGTCCACTTGGGGGCGAGCCAGCAGGCCGGAGGCGTCCAAGAGGTTCCTGTGGTCGAGACGTGACCCACGGACGAGCCAGAGCCGTTCTTCGAGGTGTCGTAGGAGACCGCCGCGTAGAGTGCGTCCTCTTTGAGGCCGGTGTCCTTCTCGGTGTTGGTCGTGCCCTTGTCGATCGGGCCGCCGGCGAAGGCGTTGTGCGCCGGGGCGAGAAGCAAGGCAGAGATCAAAACGGCAGTACCGATCGTGCGACGCCTTATGCCTTGCACTGCGTGGCCTCCGTCTGCACCTCGATGTCCCCCGCGGTCCACAGGCCTTTGGCTTCCTGGGATGCTGTCATGACGATCTGGAAGTAGTAGTAGTCCTTGTCGCTCGGACTGGTTTTGAGGGTCTTCTTGGACTTGACTTCCTTGCCGTAGAACTTCGAGTCGTCGTCGCAGAAGGAGACGGACGCGCGCTTGCCGTCTGCAGCCAGGTCGACTTTGCCCTGCGAGTAACGCTGGATCCCGGTGACGGTCCAACCGCCTTCGACGTACTGCTTGATCTGCTTCTTGGCGTAGGTCTGAGCGGCACCGCCGACCGATGAGTAGAACTTGTACGCGGCGTCCTGCGGGTCTTGCTGGATGATGCCGTAGTTGATGGCGCGCACGAAGTTCTCCGCGTCACTCAGAGCAGCCGCCTCTTTGGCATCGGACGGCTTGGCGATGTCGAAGGTCATCTCGAAGTCCGAGGGGAACGTCATGGCCGGACGGTCGATGCCGGCGGTGGCGTTCGACGCACTCGGCGATGCCGACGTCTTGCTGTCGGTGGTGTCGGCGCCCGCGATCTTCTCGTTGCTCTCGGAACTGTCGTCCCCGTCACCACAGGCCGCCGTCAGTAGCAGAGCTGCGGTCGTGGCGAGCGCGGCGGCAACGGGCAAGGTGTGGCGCTTCACAGTGGACTCCCCGTGAGAATGAGTTTTATCGAGGATGTAGACGCTATCTGTGGGATTCACGGTTTCGCCAGCGCGAACCTGAGAGACATGAGGGAGAACCTTGCCCAAGGTGGGTCAACGGCATGCTTCCGAGCCCGGATTGTGTCCTCGTCCGCAGCCTGGTGGTGCGACCGCCACCCCGGTTCAGCTGCACCGCCCATCAGCTGCCGAGAGCCCGTGGTCCTCCGATGAACAGCAGGAGCCGTTGATCGGTCTGGAGTACCTCCGTGTTGGGACGGCTGGTCGGGACCGGCTGCTTCCCAGGAGGACGAGTACTTCCATCGTGCCGTCTCATGCACGCCATACGAACCAGGAGTGCCGACGATACTGCTGTCCCGTTACCCTCCGATCGACTTCATGGCATCGGCCGCGTGGCACCAGTTCCTTGCCCTCGGAGTGCGCGTAGCACCGACGCCCGTCGGATCGATCCCAGGTTGGCCCCTTCTCCCGTGCTGTTCACGGCGGTGAACCTTCACCCGGCCGGGTGATCTCACTCGGCCGGACATCCCAGCACCCTCGCGGCACTCCGTGTCCTGGCCGCCGCGTGCCGTCGCGCGCCAGGCGGCTGCCACTGTATGCATTACGCGGAACGGCGGCAGTCAGGTGAGTAATTAGTGCAGGTTTCATGGGAGCGCGGAGACGGTTGAGGCTGTATACCGGACGCGAACGGGGCGTTCGGGATTCGCCGGCGCACAGTGCGGGGGGGGTGCCTCTATGTCTTCCGTCAAGGCACCCCTGTCGGGTTTGGTGTGGTTCGGTGTTGCTGGGGTTATGCGGCGAGCTCGATGTCCG
>NZ_JBVJND010000056.1:0-37932 GCF_055583825.1 Streptomyces sp. NPDC104367
ACCCCCCAGGTCATCCGTTCGACAGGGGGACACAGTCATGCCGGGCCCGGAGGCCAGCGGCCCCATTGCGGAGCCGCGAAGAACATAACGGGGACGGGGAGGGAGCGGAGGTGGTGTCGGGGACGGGTGCGGCGAGCAGGGCGGCGCCGGTCGCCTCGGGGGTGGCGGTCCCCGAGGTGAGGGAGAACGGCTGGTAGGCGGTGAGCGGCCGTATCAGGGGGGAGACGGCGGCCGCGCCGGCCATCACGGGTGCGGCCAGTTCGCGCAGCGCCTTCTGCCCGACGGCCGGGGCGGGCACCCCGGGCAGCAGCGGTGCGGAGACCGAGGTGGTGGGGGCGGCGGAGACGCCGAGCAGTGAGCCCGAGGCCAGCAGGGGGCTGACCGAGCGGCGGCGCTGGGACTCGGCGGCGTTCGACGTGCCGGTGCCCGTGGTGCCCGCCGGGGCGACGCTGCCGCCGCCGGTGCCGCGGGCGTCCGCGGCCGGGGAGCCGGGCATGCCCGCGGTGACCCCGCCGAGGGCGACGGCGGCCAGCGAGACGGCGCCGGCGGCGACGAACGCGAACCGCATGCCGCGCGTGGCGGACCGGTCGCCGTCGGGGCGGCCGACGGGGTGGATGCGGAAGCCCCGGCCGGCGGCCGCGGGCGTGCCGGGCGGGCGGGCGGGGACGTAGCCGAACTCGAAGCGTTCCTCCCGGCCCGTGCCGAAGAGTCCGCCGTCGGATCCGCGGCCGGAGGAACCGGGCGGGCCGAACAGCGAGCCGCCGTCCGTGCCGTCGCCCCCGGGCAGGCCCTGGAGGCGGGCCAGGAAGCTCTCGGAGGGCGGCGGCGGGGCGGCCTCCGCGAAGACGTTCTTCAGCCGTCGCTGGGCGTCGGCCTCGGCCTTGCACCGGGCGCAGGTCGCCAGGTGGGCCAGGACGCGCTCGCGCGACTCGTGACCGAGCTCTCCGTCCACGAGAGCGGAGAGCCGGTCTCCCAGGTGCTGCTCCGCGAGCTGTCGCTCGGCGGGTTTCGGTCGTGATCCACTCACGCGGTCGCGCCCCCTCCTCCCAGAGCGGGAACGCGGGCCACGAAGGAGCGGCGCTCGGCCTTGCGGGCCTCCGGGGAGCGGTGCGCGAGGGCCTTGCGCAGCTGGGAACGGCCGCGGTGGATCCGGGAGCGGACGGTGCCGAGCTTGACGCCGAGGGTCGCGGCGATCTCCTCGTAGGACAGGCCCTCGATGTCGCACAGGACGACGGCGGCCCGGAACTCGGGCGCGAGGGTGTCCAGGGCCTGCTGGACGTCGGCGTCGAAGTGCGCGTCGTTGAAGGCCTGGGAGGGGGTGGGCTCACGGCTGGGCAGGCGCTCGGCCGCGTCCTCGCCGAGGGCGTCGAAGCGGATGCGCTGCTTACGCCGGACCATGTCGAGGAACAGGTTGGTCGTGATGCGGTGCAGCCAGCCCTCGAAGGTGCCCGGCGAGTAGGTCGACAGCGAACGGAAGACCCGGACGAAGACCTCCTGGGTGAGGTCCTCGGCATCGTGCTGGTTACCCGTGAGGCGGTAGGCAAGGCGGTAGACGCGGCCACTGTGCATGCTGACGATCTCCTCCCACGTGGGCGGAGTCCATGCCTGACCGTCCGCGTCGGTGGAGAAGGTCGCGGTCCGGTCGGACTCGCCTGCGGCGAGAGCGTCGGCGTGGCTGGGGTCAGCAGCGGTGTCGTTCACGGATTTCGGCCTGCCCGCCGATCCGAGAAAGCGCCGCAGCACTCCTCCCCGATCCACAGGTACGGCCGCACCTCCCCTGTCGGCTCTGGTGGTGTCCAGTGGAGCCCCTACCATAGCCACCTCGCCCGTTAGCTCCGGATAAGCGGTTTTACGAGAATTTGATCTGGGCCGATACGGCGCATCGGGCCGCATCAACGGCTGCTCGGCCGTCCGCTCGTCTTCGTGATCCATTCGTGTCCCCCCGCCCTGTCTTCCACCCCTCTAAACGCCTGGTCCCATCTGCGGGTTCCCGGTGTCAACGGATACAGTCACGCCCAGGCAACCATGGGGACAGGAGAGGGTCATTACCGGCAACCGGCAGACGAGCTGGGCGTTCGCCGACGCCTACGTCGCCGAGGACGAAGCACTGCGGTGGGCCCGTGAGCGGGCCCGCGAGGCGGGGCTGCGCTCGGTGTCGCCCGGCACGGGCGCCGCGCTGCGCATGCTCGCCGCCTCCGTGGACGCCAAGGCGGTCGCCGAGATCGGCACGGGCTGCGGGGTGTCCGGGATGCACCTGCTGCACGGCATGCGCCCGGACGGCGTGCTGACGACCGTCGACCCCGAGCCCGAGCACCAGCAGTTCGCCCGGCAGGCCTTCCGCGCGTGCGGCTTCGCCAGCAACCGGGCCCGGTTCATCCCCGGGCGCGCCCTCGACGTGCTGCCCCGGCTCGCGGACGCCGGCTACGACCTGGTCTTCTGCGACGGCGACCGGCAGGAGTATTCGGACTATCTCGCTGAATCGTTGCGCCTGCTGCGCCCCGGTGGCCTGGTGGTCTTCGAGGGAATCTTCGCCAACGGCCGCACGGTCGACTCGGGGCCGCAGCCGACCGAGGTGCTGCGGCTGCGGGAGCTGCTGCGCACGGTCCGGGAGAGCCAGGAGCTGGTCACGTCGCTGCTGCCGGTGGGCGACGGACTGCTCTGCGCGGTCAAGCGCTGACGAGGCCGACCGGGCGGCACGGCGACGCCCCGGCACCGCGAGCGGTACCGGGGCGGCCGAAGGGGTATGGTCGCTGACGCGTCAGACGACGACGTTCTTGAGGGCGTCGGCAAGCGCCGCGGCCTCGTCAGGGGTCAGCTCGACGACGAGCCGACCGCCGCCTTCGAGCGGAACTCGCATGACGATGCCCCGCCCCTCCTTGGTCACCTCGAGCGGGCCGTCACCCGTCCGCGGCTTCATGGCCGCCATGCTCGTTCCCCTTCCTGAAAACAGCTCATCGTCTGCCGACGGCCCTGAAGGGCACGCGCGATCCAGGCGGGACACGCGGCACCGGCATCGAACACATTGCTTCCAGGCCATTATCCCGCATCTCAGGACCCGATGACCAACATCAGTCGGCATCGCTTGGGCAACGCGCGCGAGCAAAACCACCCAATTCGGCGATGTGACTGCGATACTTCGCCGCTACGCGTCCCCGGGCGGACCGAGTCGGCTCCGGTTTTCTTTGACGCAGGTCACACGACGGGTCCGGTCCGCGGACGGCGATCTCCGCCATGCTGTCCTTCGGACACCGACGTACTGAGCGGTACGTCAGCCGCGACGGCGAAGACGACGGAGGGGACGCACCATGACCGACACCGTGCTCTACGAGGTGGGCGACGGGCTCGCGACGATCACGCTCAACCGTCCCGAGGCGATGAACGCGCTGGACATCGCGACGAAGGTCGCCCTCCGGGAGGCCGCGCAGGAAGCCGCGGCCGACTCGGCCGTCCGGGCGATTCTGCTCACCGCGGCGGGTGACCGGGCGTTCTGCGTGGGCCAGGACCTCAAGGAGCACATCACGCTGCTCGCGTCCGACCGGGAGACCGGGGCGGGGCAGACGATGACGACGGTCCGGGAGCACTACAACCCGATCGTGCGGGCGCTGGTGGAGGCGCCGAAGCCGGTCGTCGCCGCGGTGAACGGCGTCGCCGCCGGCGCCGGGTTCGGGTTCGCGCTGGCCGCGGACTACCGGGTGGTCGCCGACACCGCCGCCTTCAACACCTCGTTCGCCGGGGTCGCGCTGACCGCGGACTCCGGGGTGTCGTGGACGCTGCCGCGGGTCGTGGGCCCCGGGCGCGCCACCGACCTGCTGCTCTTCCCCCGGAGCATCGGCGCGCAGGACGCGTACGAGCTGGGGATCGCGAACAAGGTCGTACCCGCGGACCGGCTCCGGGAGGAGGCCGGCAAGATCGCGCGGAAGCTGGCCGAGGGGCCGACGGTCGCGTACGCGGCGCTGAAGGAGGCGGTGGCCTACGGGCTCACGCACTCCCTGGATGAGACGCTGGACAAGGAGGACGAGCTTCAGACGCGGGCCGGGGCCGCCGAGGACCACGCGATCGCGGTGCAGGCGTTCGTGAACAAGGAGAAGCCCAAGTATCTGGGGCGGTGACCCGTCGTGGGGAGCCGCGGGTGCCCGGTGGCCGGTCGCGCGGTTCCCCGCGCCGCTACGGGGCGCTGCGGGCGACGCAGGTCTCCAGGTGGTCGTTCACCAGGCCGCACGCCTGCATCAGCGCGTAGGCGGTGGTCGGGCCGACGAAGCGCAGGCCGCGCTTCTTCAGGGCCTTGGACAGGGCGGTGGACTCCGGTGTGACGGCCTGGACGTCGGACAGGGTCTTCGGCACGGGGTAGGTGTCCGCCTTCGGGGCGTGCGACCAGATCAGCTCGTCCAGCTCGCCCGGGGCCCAGCCCGCCAGCACCTTCGCGTTGGCCATCGTCGCGTCGACCTTGGCGCGGTTGCGGATGATGCCGGGGTCGGCCAGCAGGCGCGCGCGGTCCTCGTCGGTGAAGGCGGCGACCTCCTCGATGCAGAAGCCGCGGAACGCGGTCCGGAAGGTGGGGCGGCGGCGCAGGATCGTGATCCAGGACAGGCCGGACTGGAAGGCCTCCAGGCTGAGCCGCTCGAAGAGGGCGTCGTCGCCGTGGACCGGGCGGCCCCACTCCTCGTCGTGGTACGCCACGTAGTCCTCGGTGGACAGGGCCCAGGGGCAGCGCAGCCTGCCGTCCGCCCCGGCCACCGCCGCGCCTTCGGTCACGCCCTGTCCTCCGGCTCCGGCTTGTCCAGCGAGGTGCGCGGGGCGTGCGGGGCCGTCCGGGCGCCGGCCAGCGCGGACTCCAGGTCGGAGATCCGGGCGTCGCGCTCGGCGAGTTCGGCGCCGAGGCGGCTGAGCGCGTCGTCGACGTCGGCCATGCGGTAGCCGCGCGGGGCGAGCGGGAAGCGCAGGCTCTCCACGTCGTCGCGGTGGACGGGGCGGTCCGGGGGCAGCGGGTCCTGGAACCGGTCCGGCGCCACCTCCGGCAGCGGGCCGCTCTCGCCGCCGCCCACCACGGAGAGCGTGACCGCGGCGACCACGACCGCGAGCGCGACGACCAGGAACAGGAACATAACCATCGCGGCGGCCCCCAGGCTCGGTGAAGCTCGGTACGGCACCCATTGTGCTCGGAGTGCTCGATGTCGAATGTGTCTGCGTCCGATCGTGCCATGCGAGTCTGGCAGTTAGGGTCACAGGCGGCTGTAGCGAGGCACTTACTACGAGAGGTCACAGGCGATGCTCAGGCTGGGCAGGCGGGAATTCGGGCCGCGGGAACCGGTGATCATGGCCATCGTGAACCGGACGCCGGACTCCTTCTACGACCAGGGGGCGACCTTTCTCGACGAGCCGGCCCTGGCGCGTGTGGAGCAGGCGGTCGCCGAGGGGGCCGCGATCGTCGACATCGGCGGGGTGAAGGCGGGGCCGGGCGAGGAGGTCAGCGCCGAGGAGGAGGCGCGGCGGACCGTCGGGTTCGTGGCGGAGGTGCGCAGGCGGTTCCCGGACGTGGTGATCAGTGTGGACACCTGGCGGGCGTCGGTCGGGGAGGCGGTCTGCGAGGCGGGGGCGGATCTGCTGAACGACGCGTGGGGCGGGGTGGACCCCGGGCTGGCGGAGGTCGCGGCGCGGTACGGGGCGGGGCTGGTGTGCACGCACGCGGGCGGGGCCGAGCCGCGTACGCGACCGCACCGGGTGACGTACGACGACGTCATGGCCGACATCCTGGGCGTGACGCTGGGGCTGGCGGAGCGGGCCGTCGCGCTGGGGGTGCCGCGGGAGTCGGTGCTGATCGATCCCGGGCACGACTTCGGCAAGAACACGCGGCACAGCCTCGAGGCGACGCGGCGGCTGGGCGAGATGGTGGAGACGGGGTGGCCGGTGCTGGTCTCCCTGTCCAACAAGGACTTCGTCGGCGAGACGCTGGACCGGCCGGTGAAGGAGCGGGTGATCGGCACGCTGGCGACGACGGCGGTGTCGGCGTGGCTGGGTGCGCAGGTCTACCGCGTCCACGAGGTGGCGGAGACCCGGCAGGTCCTGGACATGGTCACGTCCATCGCCGGCCACCGCCCCCCGGCGGTGGCCCGCCGGGGCCTGGCGTGACCCGGTAGGACGGGGAGCGGCCCGCGGGGGTCCGCGGCGTGGCGCGCGGTTCCCCCGGGCCCGCTCCCCGGTGGGGCGGGTCGGGTCAGCGGGCCGCTTCCTTCGAGACCAGGGCCACGGCCTCGTCGACGTCGTCGGTGACGTGGAAGAGGAGGAGGTCCTTCTCGGAGGCCTTGCCCTGGGCGATCAGCGTGTGGGTGAGCCAGTCGACGAGACCGCCCCAGTACGCGCTGCCGAACAGGACGATCGGGAAGCGGGTGACCTTCTGGGTCTGGACGAGGGTGAGGGCCTCGAAGAGTTCGTCGAGGGTGCCGAGTCCGCCGGGCAGGACGACGAAGCCCTGCGCGTACTTGACGAACATCATCTTCCGCACGAAGAAGTAGCGGAAGTTGAGGCCGATGTCGACGTACTGGTTGAGCCCCTGCTCGAAGGGCAGCTCGATGCCGAGGCCGACCGAGACGCCGCCCGCCTCCAGGGCACCCTTGTTGGCCGCCTCCATCGCACCGGGCCCGCCGCCCGTGATCACGGCCCAGCCGGCCTCGACCAGGCCGCGGCCGAGCTTCACGCCCGCCTCGTACTCCGGCGAGTCCACCGGCGTACGGGCGGAGCCGAAGACGCTGATCGCGGCCGGGAGTTCGGCGAGCGTGCCGAAGCCCTCGATGAACTCCGACTGGATGCGCAGCACCCGCCAGGGGTCCGTGTGGACCCAGTCGGAGGGGCCGCCCGCGTCCAGGAGGCGCTGGTCCGTCGTGCTCGCGGTCACCTGACCGCGCCGTCGGAGGACCGGCCCCAGGCGCTGCTCGTCCGGCGGCACCTTCTTCCCCTCAGGGTTACCGGTAGGCATATGTGCACTCCCTCCGCTTGCAGGTGTTTCCTGCCTCAGCGTAGATCCGAGCGGGTTACAGGCGCGGGACGTCGGCGTGTCCGGTGCGAAGCGGTGCCGTGCGGTTCAGCCGGCCAGCCAGCTGCGCAGCCGCTCCTCCCCCGCCAGGATCTTCGCGGTTTCGACCCGTTCGTCCCGCTTGTGCGCCAAGTGCGGGTTGCCGGGGCCGTAGTTGACCGCGGGCACGCCGAGCGACGAGAAGCGGGAGACGTCGGTCCAGCCGTACTTGGGCATCGGGGTGCCGCCGACCGCCTCGATGAAGGCCGCCGCGGCCGGGTGCGAGAGCCCGGGCAGCGCGCCGGGGCTGTGGTCGTCGACCACGAACTCCTCGACCCCGCAGCCGGCGAAGACCTCGCGGACGTGCGCGAGGGCCTCCTCCTCGGAACGGTCGGGGGCGTAGCGGAAGTTGACGGTCACCACGCACGCGTCGGGGATGACGTTGCCGGCCACCCCGCCCGAGATGCCGACCGCGTTGAGGCCCTCGCGGTACTCCAGGCCGTCGATGACCGGGTACCGCGGCTCGTAGGCGGCGAGGCGGGCGAGGATCGGGGCGGCCGCGTGGATCGCGTTGGAGCCCATCCAGGAGCGCGCCGAGTGCGCGCGCTCCCCCGACGTCCTCAGCAGCACCCGCAGGGTGCCCTGGCAGCCGCCCTCGACCTGGCCGTCGGAGGGTTCGAGGAGCACCGCGAAGTCGCCCGCCAGCCAGTCCGGACGGGCCTCGGCGACGTGCTTGAGGCCGTTCAGGTCGGCGGCGACCTCCTCGTTGTCGTAGAAGACGAAGGTCAGGTCGCGGTTGGGGGCGGGGACGGTGGCCGCGATGCGCAGCTGGACCGCGACGCCCGACTTCATGTCGCAGGTGCCGCAGCCCCACAGCACGCCGTCCTCGTCGAGGCGCGAGGGGACGTTGTCGGCGATCGGCACGGTGTCGATGTGGCCGGCCAGGATCACGCGCTCGGAGCGGCCCAGGTCCGTCCGGGCGATCACGTTGTTGCCGTACCGGTCGACCGTCAGATGCGGCAGGGCGCGCAGCGCGCCCTCGATCGCGTCCGCGAGCGGCTTCTCGGTGCCGCTCTCCGAGGGGAAGTCGACGAGCCGCGCGGTCAGCGCGGCGGCGTCCAGCGTGAGATCAAGCGAGGTGTCGGCCATGACCTCGACCCTAACCCGCCACGGCCCGCGGGCTGGTTCACAGGCTTCCCGACCCGGCGGTGAGCCCCTCGTACCCTCCAGTATGTTGTACGCGTGCCAGAGCCGTCCCCCACCCGCCCCAAGCGCCGCGGCCGCCTCCTGCGCTTCGTGTCGGGCCTCCTGATCCTTTGCGCCGTGGCGGCCTACCTGGTCGTGCAGTACGTCACCGGAGGTGGCGGCGCCCAGGGCTGCAAGGTCGTCTCGGGTCGCAGCGACAAGAAGTCGTACCAGTTCACGCCCGCCCAGGCGGTGAACGCGGCGACCATCGCCGCCGTCGGCACCGGGCGCGGCATGCCCGAGCGGGCGGTGGCCATCGCGCTCGCGACCGCGCTCCAGGAGTCGGCGCTGCTCAACATCGAGCACGGCGACCGGGATTCGCTGGGCCTGTTCCAGCAACGCCCCTCGCAGGGCTGGGGCACGAAGAAGCAGATCCTCGACCCGGCCTACGCGGCGGGCATGTTCTACGCCCACCTGGCCAAGGTGCGCGACTACGAGACGCTGCCGCTGACCGTGGCCGCGCAGCGCGTGCAGCGAAGCGGCTACCCGGAGGCGTACGCCAAGCACGAGGAGGACGCCACGCTGCTCGCGGCGGCGCTCACCGGTCAGGCGGCGGCCACGCTCACCTGCGACGGGCGGCCGGCGGCCGCGACCGAGGAGGAGCCGGCGACGGCGTCCGCGACCGGCCCGGACGCGGTACGGACCGCGCTGGTACGGGACTTCGGGCGGGACGCGGTCGAGGAGGCCGGCGCGGAGGTCAACGGCACCCCGGCCAAGTCGCCGACGCCGACGCCGAGTGTCACCGCCACGGCGCACGGGCGGACCGTGACCGTGCCGGTGCCGGAGGGCAGCAAGACGGACGCCTCGGGGCGCACCGAGAGCGAGCGCGGCTGGCAGCTGGCGCACTGGGCGGTGGCCAACTCCTCGGCGCTGCACATCCGACGGGTGTCGTACGCGGGCCGGGAGTGGGCCGCGGGGAGCACGGACAGCCAGTGGCGGACGGTCGCCGCGGCGCAGGGGACGGGCGGCGCGGAGAAGTCCGCGGGGTCGGTCCGGATCGTGACCGGGCAGTAGTTCGGGGTTTCACCCCGGCGGGTCGGGCCGGACGGTGCGGGTGCGTGGTGTGCGCGGGTTTTCGCACCGCCACCCGCGCCCACGTGAAATCCCTTGGGAACACCGGGCCGTAAGGGTTCCGCGCGGGGAGAGCGGGGCGTCCACCGGGGCGCCCTTTGCCCGTTTTTATCCACACCCGATAATGCGATGCGTTATCAACTCTTTACCTTGGGCGTCCGCAACCTTCGACGGCTTCGAGCGGTAGTCACGGCGATCACGTTCCCTCCCGTCGAATGGAGCATCATGTCCCTCCCCCTGACCCGCCGGATCGCCCGTGCCGCGCTCTTCGTCGCAGCGGGAGCGGCCGCCGGGGTCGGTGCGGCCGGCTCCGCGAGCGCGGCCCCGAGCCTGCCGGCCACCCCGAACCTGGGCGGGCTGACCGCCCTCGACGCGGCGGGTGTCGGCAACACCGCGGACGGCGCGACACGGCACGTCACCGGGGCCGTCGGGCACACCGGCGGCAAGGCGGTCGAGTCGGCGGTGCCGGCCGCGGGCAGGACCGGAGGCAAGACCGTGAAGACGGCGACGCCGGTGGTGCAGCACGCCGCGGGCGACGCGGCGGGCTCCGCGGGCGGGCTGCTGGGCCAGACGGCGGCCACGGCGACGAAGGGCGGGCTGCCGACGGGGTCGCTGCCCGTGAAGGGGCTGCCGCTGGGGTGAGTCACCCCGGCCCACGACGAGAAGGGACCCGGAGCAACTCCGGGTCCCTTCTCGTCGTTCTCCGGGTGCCGGCCCGGTGGGGGGCTGTAGCGCCCACGCGGCGCAGCCGCACATCGATCCGGCCCCGCGCCCCTCAGGCGAGTCGCGCCACCGCTGCTCGGACGCGTTCGTCCGTCGCCGTGAGGGCTACGCGGACGAAGTTCTCGCCCGCCCGGCCGTAGAAGTCTCCCGGGGCCACGAGGATGCCCCGGGCGGCCAGGTGGGCGACGGTGTCCCAGCAGGACTCGTCGCGCGTGGCCCAGAGGTAGAGGCTGGCCTCGCTGTGCTCGATGCGGAAGCCGTGGGCGAGCAGGGCCGCGCGCAGGGCGGTACGGCGGGACGCGTAGCGCTCGCGCTGCTCCTGGACGTGGGTGTCGTCGGAGAGGGCCGCCACCACCGCCGCCTGGGTCGGCGCCGAGGTCATCATGCCGCCGTGCTTGCGGATCTCCAGGAGCGGGCCGAGGACCGCCGGGTCGCCCGCGAGGAAGGCCGCGCGGTAGCCGGCGAGGTTGGAGCGCTTGGAGAGGGAGTGGACGGCGACGATGCCGTCGTAGGAGCCGCCGTTGACGTCCGGGTGCAGGACCGAGACCGGGTCGGCCTCCCAGCCGAGTTCGAGGTAGCACTCGTCGGAGAAGAGCAGGATGCCGTGGGCGCGGGCCCAGGCGACGATCTCCGTGAGCTCCCGCCGGGAGAGGACCTTGCCCGTCGGGTTGGACGGGGAGTTCAGCCAGAGCAGCTTCAGGTTCGCCGGGTCGAGGTCGCGCGGGTCGTCGTAGACCTCGTGGTCGGCACGGGCGAGGCGGGCGCCGACCTCGTAGGTGGGGTACGCCAGGCGCGGGTAGGCCACCTTGTCGCCGGGGCCGAGGCCCAGCTGGGTGGGGAGCCAGGCGACGAGTTCCTTGGAGCCGACGATCGGCAGGACGTGGCGGTGGGTGACGTCACGGGCGCCCAGACGGCGCTCGACCCAGCCGGTGATCGCGTCGCGCAGCGCCGGGGTGCCCCAGACCGTGGGGTAGCCGGGCGAGTCGGCCGCGTCGATCAGGGCCTTCTGGATCAGGTCGGGGACCGGGTCCACCGGGGTGCCGACCGACAGGTCGACGATGCCCTCCGGGTGTGCCGCTGCCGTCTTCTTGTACGGCTCCAGCTTGTCCCAGGGGAAGGCGGGCAGACGGTCGGAGACTGCGGACACGGTGGCTTGCTCACTTTCTTCGGAACGGCCGCTACGGCCGGTACGGCAAACGCCTCGGCCCCGTAGGGCGCCGATCGGGCGTGATCAGGCCGTACGGGACCGAGGCGGCACGATGATGCGGCGGGCCGCCGGCGGGGACTACTCGGCCTGCGGGGGCAGCGCGGCGATGAAGGGGTGGTCGCGCTCGATCAGACCCAGCTTGCTGGCGCCGCCCGGGGAGCCGAGGTCGTCGAAGAACTCGACGTTGGCCTTGTAGTAGTCCTTCCACTCCTCCGGAGTGTCGTCCTCGTAGAAGATCGCCTCGACCGGGCAGACCGGCTCACAGGCACCACAGTCGACGCATTCGTCCGGGTGGATGTACAAGGACCGCTGGCCCTCGTAGATGCAGTCGACCGGGCACTCTTCGATGCACGCCTTGTCCTTCACGTCGACACAAGGCTGCGCGATGACGTAGGTCACGCTGTCGTTCCTCCTCGAATGGGCGCCGGCGGGCCTCCGTAGGCTCCGCCGCCTGGCGCGCGGAAGCGCGGCGTCGTCGATGCCCGCCCCTAGTATCTCCGTTCTTGGGCATGATCCGAACAGGAGGGGTGAACTGACCAGTGGAAATCTCTGCCTCGGGACGCTTCGAGGTCCGTGTCACCGCTGCTGACGTGGGCAAACGGGTCTCCGTGCGACGTTTGACCGGAAATGGCGTCACGGAGGAGAAGTTCACCGACACGGTGGGTGTTCTCACATCATGGGACGACGACGGCGTGCTGACGATCACACGCCGGGACGGGGTGAGCGTCCGGATACCGGAGTCCGCGCTGGTGGCGGGGAAGGTGGTGCCGGCCGCCCCGGCGCGTCGCAGGGGACCCGCGGCGACCTACCGCGAACTCGCGCGGGTCGCCGCGCGCGGATGGCGGCCGGTGGAGAGCGAGCGGCTCGGCGAGTGGGAGCTGCGGGCCGCCGCCGGGTTCACCCGGCGGGCCAACAGCGTGCTGCCGCTCGGGGACCCCGGGCTGCCGCTGGACGGCGCGCTGGAGGCCGTACGGCGGTGGTACGGCGAGCGGGGGCTGCCGGCCTATGTGCAGACCGCGACCGGCGCCGAGGGCACGCAGGAGCTGCTGTGCGCGGAGCTGGAGCGGCGGGGTTGGGTGCGCGAGGTGAGCGCCGAGCTGTGGGTCGGCGCTCTGGCGCCGGTCGCCGACCGGGCCGAGGGGGCCGGTGCGGTGCTCTCCCGGACGGCCGACGAGGCCTGGCTGGCCCGGTACCGGCGCAAGGGCGTGAGCGAGGTCGCGCTGGAGGTGCTGGGAGCGGGTCCTTCGGTGTGGTTCGCGACCGTGCCGGGCGCGCCGGGCGAGGCTCCGGCGGCCATCGGACGGCTGGTGGTGGACGGCCGGTGGGCCGGGTTCGCCGCCGTCGAGGTCGATCCGGGGCTGCGGCGCCGGGGGCTGGCCACCGAGGTGATGGCCGCGCTCGCCCGGCGGGCGCTGGAGGAGGGCGCGTCGGCGGCCTGGCTCCAGGTCGAGACGGACAACGAGGGGGCGCGGGCGATGTACGCGCGGCTGGGCTTCGCGGCGCATCACACGTACCACCACTACCGGGAGCCGGGGGCGGACGGCCGCTGATTCCGGCGGACACCGCGGTACGGATCATCGCGAAGGGGCACGAGACAGCTATGCATTCCCACCGACCGCATCCACGCCCGCCGTCGGCCGGGCGGGCCGCCGAGGTACGGGGGCGGTTCGCCGAGGAGGCCCGGTCCGAGCGGCCGGATCTGGCGACGCTGTGCCTGCTTGTGGGCGCGGCGGCGGACGGCTCGCTGGACGAGGCCGGGATCGACGCCGCGCAGATGGAGCTGGACCGGCTGGCCGGGCAGCTGCCGTACCGGCCGGGCGGGCCGCGGGACTGGGCGACGGCGGCGCGCCGGGTGCTGGGCGAGCGGTTCGGGTTCCACGGGGCCGCCGCGGACTACCGGCGGCTGGAGTCCTCCCTGCTGCACGAGGTGCTGCGGCGGCGGCGCGGGCTGCCGATCCTGCTGTCGGTGGTGTGGCTGGAGGTCGCCCGGCGGGCCGGGGCGCCGGTGTACGGGGTGGCGCTGCCGGGGCACTTCGTGGTCGGGTTCGGCGCGGCGGAGGAGCAGGTGCTGGCCGACCCGTTCGACGGGGGGCGGGTGCTGACCGGGGCGGACGCGGAGCTGCTGGTGGTCGGGGCGGCGGGGGTGCCGCTGGAACCGGCGATGCTGGAGCCGGCCGATCCGCTGGACGTCGTACGCCGGATCCTGAACAACGTACGGGCGTGGGCGGCGGCGCGTCCCGAGCGGTCGGACGTGGGGCTGTGGGCGGTGGACCTCTCCCTGCGGCTGCCGTCGCATCCGGCCCGACTGCGCTACGAGCGGGCGCGGTTGCTGGTGGAGCGGGGCGAGTTCGTCGACGGGGCCGCGGAGTTGGAGGAGTACGCGGGGCTGATCGACGTGGTCGACGAGGGGGCGGCGGAGAAGGTGCGCGGCGAGGCGAGAGCGGCCCGGGCGCGTCTCAACTGAGGGGGTTCGTGGGCCTGTTCGCCGTAGGAGTGCGTGCGGTGTGACGGGTGCGGGCAGGTGGGGGCTGGTCGCGCGGTTCCCCGCGCCCCTGGGCCGGCCGCGCTGCCCGGCGCCTGCCGGCCTCACTCGTGTCCGTCGCCCTTGCCTTCGCCGGCCTCTTCGATCCGCGGCGACGGCGCTCGACCGGGCCGGCTACAGCCAGCCCTTCTCCCGTGCGATGCGGACCGCTTCCGCCCTGTTCCGGACCGCCAGTTTCTGGATCGCCGTCGAGAGGTAGTTGCGGACCGTGCCCTGGGAGAGGTGGAGGGCCGCCGCCAGTTCCGCGTTGGTGGAGCCGTCGGCCGCGGCGCGCAGGACCTCTCGTTCGCGGTCGGTCAGCGGGTTCGCGCCCTCGGCCAGGGCCGCTGCCGCGAGCGTGGGGTCGATGACGCGTTCACCGGCGAGCACCTTGCGGACGGCCTGGGCGAGTTGGGCGGCGGGGGCGTCCTTGACCAGGAACGCGTCGGCGCCCGCCTCCATCGCGCTGCGCAGGTAGCCGGGGCGGCCGAACGTGGTGAGGACCACGAGCTTCACCGCGGGGAGCGCCTCGTGGAGCCGGGCCGCCGCCTCGATGCCCGTGCAGCCCGGCATCTCGATGTCGAGCAGGGCCACGTCGATGTCGTTCGCCCGGGCCGCGGCCAGCACCTCGTCACCGCGGGCCACCTGGGCCACGACCTCGATGTCGTCCTCCAGGCCCAGCAGGGCCGCCAGCGCCTCGCGGACCATCGACTGGTCCTCGGCGAGGAGGACCCTGATCGTGCTGCTCATGCCCCGGATCCTACGGCCGGGCCGGCCCCGAGCGGGACCCGGGCCACCAGCCGGAAGCCGTGCCGGACCCGGCCGGCCTCCAGCGTGCCGCCCGTCTTGTCCAGGCGCTCGGTGAGCCCGGTGAGGCCGTTGCCCGGGCCCTTGCCCGAGCCGCCGGAGCCGTTGTCCTCGACGGCGAGTTCGAGGACCGGGCCGTCCAGGGTCTGGCGGCGCAGCAGTTCGACCGCGCAGCGGCTCGCGCCGCTGTGCCGTACGACGTTGGTGACCGCTTCGCGCAGCGCCCACGCGAGCGCCGCCTCGCCGTCCTCGGGCACGCCGGTGAGGTCGGGCTCGGCCGGGATCTCGGCGATGACCGAGGCGGCGGTCAGGGCCACCTGCGCGCCCGCGAGTTCGGCGGCGAGCCGGGGCCGCCGGTAGCCGGTGACGGCCTCGCGGACGTCCACCAGGGCCTGGCGGCTGACCTGTTCGATGTCGGTGACCTGCTGGGCCGCCTTCTCGGGGTGGTCGGGCAGCATCCGGCCGGCCAGTTCGCTCTTCAGCGTGATCAGGGAGAGGGAGTGGCCCAGCAGGTCGTGCAGGTCGCGGGCGAGCCGCAACCGCTCTTCGTTGGCGGCCAGTTGGGCGACGGTGGCGCGGGCCTTGCGCAACTCGATGGTGGTCGAGACGAGTTGCCGTACGCCGGTCATGGAGTAGCCGACCAGGAGCACCACCAGGAACAGACCCCAGACCTCGTCCATGGCGTGGGCGTGCCAGCCCGCCAGCATCATCGCGGCGGTGGTCACCGGGATCGTCCAGTAGGCGACGCGGAGCGGGAAGGCCACCCCGCACATCACGGAGACGTACACGAACAGGCCGAGCCAGGAGCTGCCGAGGCTGAAGGCGAGGACGACCGCGAGCGTCCACTGGGCGGCGACCGCGGCGGTGACGATCCCGCCGCGGAAGGGCCGGCCCATCGTACGGAAGACGACGGCCAGGTAGAGGGCGACGAAGCCCGCCAGGCCGGCCCAGCCGGCCGCCGTGGCCGCGGTGGTGTGGTGGCCGGAGGTGAGGTCGTCGACCGGGGAGCCCAGGTAGATCAGCCAGGGCAGGACCCACACCAGCTTGCGGATGGCCTCGCTCCGGTTGCGCGGTGGCAGGCCGATCCGCACCAGCCGGTCATCCCGGGCCTCGTCGTCGGGCCGCAGGTCTTCCGTCGTCGTGCTCACGCCTTCAGCGTGTCCTTCCGGTACAGCCAGGCCGCGCCGCCGGCGAAGAGGGCGAAGAAGACGACGAGGATGGCGATGTCCTGGGCGTGCGGGGCCTGGCTCTGCTCGATGGCCCGTCCCAGTGCAGCGTACGCGTGGGTGGGCAGCCACTTCGCGATGTCCTGGAGCCAGGTCGGGAAGGAGGAGGACGGCCACCACAGGCCGCCGAGGATGGACAGGCCGAAGTAGGTGATCATCGTGATCGGGCGGACCGCGTCCCCGGAGGCGAGGTAGCCGATGGCGACGCCGAGCGCGGCGAAGACCAGGCTGCCGGCCCAGATCGCGCCGGTGAGGGCGAACCACTGCCAGGCGTCGAGGCGTACGTGCTTGACGCAGGCGGCGACCAGGAAGACGACCACGATCGAGGGCAGGCTCACCACCGCGGCGCTGGCGGTCTTGGCGAGCACGTAGCCGCGGCCGGGCAGGGGGGTCAGCCGCAGCTGCCGTACCCAGCCGCTCTCGCGCTCCTTGGCGATGCGCTCGCTGTTGCCCATCAGGACGGCGGTGAGGGCGCCGAAGGAGGCCATGGAGACCATGACGTAGGCGGCGACGGAGAGGCCGGAGTCGTCGACGGTCTGGGTGGTGTCGCCCTGGCTGGCGACCAGCAGGAAGATGATCGAGGGGTAGATCACCGAGAAGAACAGGAACTTGCGGTTGCGCAGGGCGCGGGTGAGTTCCAGCTTGATCAGCGCGTTCATGACTGCTTGGCCTCCTCGGCCTCCGTGATGGCGACGAACGCCTGCTCCAGGCCGAGCCCGGTGACTTCGAGGTTGCGGGGGTAGACGCCGAGGCCGTACAGGGCGTGGACGGTGGCGTCGGCGTCGGACGACTGGATGCGGACGGTCTGGCCGGAGACGTCCACGGCGGTGAGGAAGGGCAGGCCGCGCAGCGGGGTCCCGTCGATCTCGCCGTCCAGGTCGAAGGAGATCCGGCGGGCGCCCGCCCTGGCCTTGATCTCGGCGGCGGTGCCGTCGGCGAGCAGCCGCCCGCGGTGCAGCACCAGCACCCGGTCGGCGATGGCGTCGGCCTCTTCCAGGTAGTGGGTGGCGAAGAGGACGGTCCGCCCCTGGTCGGCCTGTTCGCGCATGGTCGCCCAGAAGGCCTGGCGGGCGGAGACGTCCATGCCGGTGGTCGGCTCGTCCAGGACGATGAGGTCGCTGTCGCCGGCGGTGGCGAGGGCGAAGCGGACCCGCTGGGCCTGGCCGCCGGAGAGCTTGTCGACCTTGCGGTCGGCGATCTGCGAGATGCCCGCGCGGGCGATGACGTCGGTGACCTTGTAGGGCTTGGGGTGCAGGTCGCAGGCGAGCTTGACCAGTTCGCCGACGGTGACCTCGTCCATCAGGCCGCCGCTCTGGAGCATCGCGCCCACCCGTCCGGCGACGATGGCCTCGCGCGGGCTGCCGCCGAGGACGCCGACCGTGCCGGCGTCGGCCTGCTTGAGGCCGAGCAGCAGGTCGAGCGTGGTCGACTTGCCGGCGCCGTTGGGCCCGAGCAGGGCCACGGTCTCCCCCGGGTGCAGCCGCAGCGACAGCCCGTCGACGGCCCGCACACTCCCGTAGGTCTTACTCACCTGGTCGAACTCGACGACCGGGGTCCCCGTGGTCGTCGTCGCCGCTGTCGTTGTCATGCCTCCATGCTGGCGGCGGCACCCCGCCCACCGGCAGTGCCACCCGTCCGGAGACCCGCATGACAGATGTCATGCCCCCACCGTGACACACCGAAGGGGCCACCCGACGAACACCGGGGGCCCCTTGATGTCGCGTGCGGTCAGCTCGGGTTGGTCTCGATGACGCCGACCCGGTCCGCCGCCGTCTTGCCGACCAGCGCCTTGCGGAGCGCGGAGACCACGTCCTGCGGCAGGACACCCCGCTTCCCGGTCGCGGTCGTGATCTGGACGCCGTCGAAGGTGGTGCCGTACGCCGCCTTGAGGGCCGCCAGGTCGTAGGTGTCCACGAGCTTGCCGCCGACGGCCTTGACCCCGAGGATCTTCGGCAGGGACACGGGGCCGAACTGGATGCTGTGCGCCGCGTCGGTCTGGATGGTGACCAGGTTCGACATCGCCGGCTGCGCGAACGCCTTCATCTCGCGGTCGACCTCGGCGTCGGTGACGGTGGGCTGCTGGGTGGTCGTGGGGACGGTGACCGCGGAGGCCGTGCCGGTCTCGACCATCGTCTCGTAGGCCTGCTCGACCGCCTTGGTGGAGCCGGCCGCGTCGATGCCCTTGCCCGCCTTGCCGTAGACCGCGACGGCCTTGCCGGACGTGAACTTGATCGTGCCGTTGGTGACCGTGCCGGAGCTGCCGCCGAGGTCCTTCAGGGCGGCCTGGAGCTTCTCCTCGTCGGGCGGCATCTCGGGCGCGATCACCCGCTTCTGGCCGAACAGGGAGCCGACCACGGAGACGGGGTTGTAGTCGCTCTTGGCGGCCGCGTCGACCGTCGCCTGCATGTCGAACTGCAGGCCCGCCTGGGTCGGCAGGAGCGAGACCGTCTTGCCGTCGACCGACAGCTTCAGCGGCTTGTTCACCCGGTCGCCGAACTGGGCGTCGAGCTTCTTGACGGCGTCGTCGCGGGTGCCGCCGCCGATGTCGACGCCGAGCACGGTGGTGCCCTTGGGCACGTCGGAGTGGTTCATCAGCAGCCCGGCGCCGTAGACGCCGACGCCGGCGACGACCACGACACCGACGAGCAGCGGCAGCTTGCCGCGCTTCTTCTTGCCCTTGCCGCCCTTGCCCTTGGCGCCGGCCGGAGGCGGCGAGACCGGCTCGGGCAGCTTCGGCGGCGTGTGCGAGGACGGCCCGGTGCCCGGCGCGCCCGGCGCGAACGGGGAGTTCGCGCCCGGCGGCACCACCGGGATGCCGCTGGTGACGGTGTGCCCGGAGACGTTGTCGGACGGGGCGCCGTAGCCGGGCATGCCCGGTTCGGGGGCCGGCTTCTGCGGGGTGAGGATCGCGGTGTCGTCGCTGAGGCCGCCGCCGGGGCCGAGGCCGGTGCCGGGGGCCGCGGTGCGCGCGCCGGGGCCGGCCTGGGGGCCGCGCCGGACGGGACCGCCGCCGGGGCCCGCGGGAGCGCCCGGACCGCCGGGGCCTGCCGGGGCCTTGGGAGCGGTGAAGGGCTCGCCGCCGTTGACGACCGGCGGGATGTACGGGCCGTCGCCGGTGACCGGGCCGGTGGTGGGGCCGGCCGGGCCCTGTGGACCGCCGGGGCCGACGGGACCGCCCTGGCCGTTGAAGCCGCTGGGGCCGCCGGGACCCGCCGGGCCGCCGCCGGGCGCGCCGGGGCCGCCGTGGGTGCCGTTCTGGCCGCCGTTGTCGGAGAAGTAGGGCAGTTCGTCGCGGCGGGAGTCACCGCCGTTCGGCGCGCCCCGGGTGCCGCCGAGCGGGCCCGCGGCCAGCGCCTCGGTGACGTCGAAGGAGCCGGTGCCGCCGCCGTGGCCGGGAGCCACCGGGCCGCCGGTCGCGCCGGCGGGCAGCCCCGCGCCGTTGGTCGCGCCGGGCCGGGGCGCGCCGGGCACGCCCATCGAACCGACCACACCGCCGGGCCGGCCCGGGCCGGTGGCGCCGGGGCGGGGCGCCCCGCCCGGGATCGCCGCGGGTCCGCCGGGGGCGGTGCCGGCCGAACCGGCGGGCGCTCCGGCGCCGTTGGGGGCGCCGCCGCGCTGACCGCCCTTGGCGGGGCCGGACTTGCGCGGGGCGAACCAGTCGCTGCGCTTCTCCTCGGCCGCGGGCGCGGGCGTGGGTTCGGCGGGCGGCTCGACGGTGCGGGTGGGCACGGCGGCGGCCGGCTGCGGGTGCGTGCCCGTCTCCTCGCCCGAGCCGGTGTCGGCGTCGGTGACGGGGGTGCGGACGACCACGGGCGGAATGGGCCGGGATCCGGGAATGTTGATCCGGATCCGGGTCGTCAGCGTGGTCTCGGTCTTGCGCTCCTCCGGCCGCGCGGCCTGGCGGCCCGCGTCCGTAGCGTCGTCGGAAGCCATGGGGGTCCCGTAGGGCGGCGTGCCCGAGGGGTATGCGGCTCCGCCGCGCCCGTTGGGCCCGGAGGACGGAGTGTCAGTTTCACGACTCAAGGCAGGTTCTCCCGGTTGGCTCCGCCGCCCGTCACGACCTTGCTCGGGCGGCTCGGCGGCGCGCACCACCATACTGGCCACATCTGGCGCTTATCCCATGACCGCTGGGGAAACCCACACCGGACTCGCACGCGCGCCACACTGCGAAGTGGTACGTCATTTGCCAAGTCGGGCGTGGTCCGCGCCGGGTTGCCTTCCCAAACCCATAGTGGCGCAGATCACAGCCAGCGCCATGCCGCCGAGCAGGAAGAGGTACGAGCCGACTCCCGCGCCGAACAGGAAGTCGCCTTCGGGCCGACTGGTGGTGAGGAAGACGACGGCGACGACCCAGCCGAACGCGGGCGCCACCGCCCCGCCCCGGCTGCCGGTGACCCGCGCCCCGCCGAGGAAGACCCCGGCGGCTCCGGCCAGGGCGAGCAGCAGCCCGCCCGGGAACCAGCCGGCCTGGACGAGGGCGCCGGCGACTCCGACCACGGCGCCGAGCACGGCCAGCCCGAGGAGGGCGACGATCCGCCCGGGGGTCGGCGGCTGCAACGGTTGCGCGAGCATCGGACCGCGTCCGGTGGAACTCATGACGCCTCCTCAAGGCCTTCGAAGAGATCGGTCTCGCGCCCGGCGCCGGGCTCGCCGACCGCCAACTCGTAGTACTCGGTGGTGAATACGGGCTGCGCCAGCTCGTTGCTCAGTGCGAAGCAGGGCGCTCTGCCGGGCGCCCGGGGCGCCACCTCGATCTGGGTGGCGTGGGCGGCCATCGCGGCGGTCTTCGCAAGGGTGTACGCGGTGCCGTCGATCTCGGCGGTGACCCGGTGGTCGTCGACCACGCCCGGCACGTCGCCGACGGCGGCCGGCCTGTCGAAGGGCAGCTTGGGCAGGTCCTCGCGGAGCCGGGCGAAGGCGGCCTCCGCGACCGTGCGCGGGACGCGGTTCCAGTACACCTTGGGGACGCGGTGACCGGCCGCGGCGGCCAGCTCCACGGCCCGCATGGCGACGCGGTGGGCCTGGATGTGGTCCGGGTGGCCGTACCCGCCGTTGTCGTCGTAGGTGACGAGGACCTGGGGGCGGGTCTCCAGGATGACCTCGACCAGGTGCGCGGCGGCCTCGTCGACGTCGGCCCGCCAGAAGCAGTCGGGGGCGTCGTTCTCGGGCAGGCCCATCATCCCGGAGTCGCGGTAGCGGCCGGGGCCGCCGAGCAGCCGGAAGTCGTCGACGCCGAGCGCGCGCATGGCGGCGGTCAGCTCGCCCAGCCGGTACTCGCCCAGCGCGGGGCCGGTGAGGTCCCGCAGCGCGGGCGGGATGACCTCGCCGCCCTCGCCGAGGGTGCAGGTGACCAGCGTCACACGGGCACCCTGGTCCGCGTAGCGGGCCATGGTGGCGCCGTTGTTGATCGACTCGTCGTCCGGGTGCGCGTGCACGAGCAGCAGCGACCGGGCGGGCAGTTCCGTCATGTGCCCACCCTACGAAACGGCACCGACGGTGCCGCGCAGCCCCGGCGTACGACCGGACGGGGTCAGAACTTGATGCTGCCGATCATGCTCGCGACGTTGGTCGTCAGGTCGCTGATCGTCGGCGCGATGGTGGAGGAGGCGAGGTAGAAACCGAGCAGCATGCAGACGACCGCATGACCGCCCTTCAGACCCGACTTCTTGATCAACAAGAAGACGACGATCGCCAGCAGCACCACCGCCGAAATCGAGAGTGCCACGGCGGCTCACCTCCAAAGATCCCAGGGACGCGGGGGGTTCGGACTATGGGGGTTGTAGATCGGTACAGCAAACACACATGGATGCCAGGAGGTTCTTACCCACTCAGCGGTAGTGATCATAACTATGCGTGCTCGCGCATCGCTCGGCGCACGGCCGCACAAGGGGGCGCATGGCCAATATGGTCGGGGCATGACGACCGAGGCTGTCTCATTCCCCCGCCGGCACGCCCGCACCCAGCGATTCACGCTCGGCGCGCCGCGCGCGTTCACCGTGGCCCCCGACGGCTCCCGCGTGGCGTTTCTCCGTTCCGGCTCCGGCACGGACCGGGCCAACTCCCTCT
Source organism: Streptomyces sp. NPDC104367 (assembly GCF_055583825.1). Taxonomy (NCBI): domain Bacteria; kingdom Bacillati; phylum Actinomycetota; class Actinomycetes; order Kitasatosporales; family Streptomycetaceae; genus Streptomyces; species Streptomyces sp. NPDC104367. The sequence continues at coordinate 21,873 of NZ_JBVJND010000056.1, forward strand.
GGATCCTCGACGTGCCGAGCGGCGCCGAGCACCTCGCGGCGGACCCCCGCGCCCTGCTCGGCGGCGCCGAGGAGCACCTCTCGCCCCAGGAGCGGGCCCGCCGCGAACGCAGCCGCGAGGGCGGTGCCGGCATCGTCGGCTACGCCACCGACGCGGCGCTGGAGTTGGCGTCTTTCGCCTTGTCAGGGCGGCTTTTCACGGCGGAGCTGAGGGCCGGCACGGCACGCGAACTCCCGGCCTTGGGACCGGTCGTCGACCCGCGCCCCTCCCCCGACGGCCGCCATGTCGCGTACGTCGCCGGGGGCGCCCTGCGGGTCGTGGGCGCCGAGGGCGAGGGCGACCGGGCGCTCGCGGAGCCGGAGTCGGATCAGGTCACCTACGGATTGGCCGAGTTCATCGCCGCCGAGGAGATGAGCCGCACGCGCGGTTTCTGGTGGTCCCCGGGGTCGGACCGGCTGCTGGTGGCGCGCGTGGACGACACGCCGGTACGGCGGTGGTGGATCGCCGACCCCGCCCACCCCGAGCGTGAGCCACATCATGTCGCCTACCCGGCGGCGGGCACCGAGAACGCGGAGGTACGGCTGTTCGTGCAGGGCCTGGACGGGGAGCGCACGGAGGTCTCCTGGGACCGGGCGCGCTATCCGTACTTGGCGCATGTGCACTGGTCAGAGGCGGGCGCGCCGCTGGTGCTCGTACAGGCGCGCGACCAGCGCAGCCAGCTGTTCCTCGCTGTGGACCCGGGGTCGGGGGCGACCCGGATGGTGCATGCGGACGAAGATCCAACTTGGCTTGAACTGTTCGCCGGAGTGCCCTGCTGGAGCCCCTCGGGACAGCTCGTGCGGATCGCCGACGAGGGCGGCGCCCGGGTGCTGGCGGTGGGTGAACGACCGCTCACCGGAGCGCAGCTGCACATTCGCGCGGTGCTGGACGTGACCTCGGACGACGTGCTGGTCTCCGCGTCCGCCGGCGAGGAGGCCGAGTCGCCGGAGACCGGCGAGGTGCACGTCTACCGGGTCAACGAACTCGGCGTGGAGCGCGTGTCGCAGGAACCGGGCGTGCACTCGGCGGTCCGCGCCGGGGGCGTGACCGTGCTGGTCTCCGCCACCCTGGACCGCGCGGGCCCCCTGGTCCAGGTGCTGCGTGACGGAAAGCAGTTGGCGACTGTCACGTCGTACGCCGAAGATCCCGGTTTGTCCCCGCGCGTGACGCTCATCGAGGGGGGCGCACGCCGAATTCCGTGCGCCGTGCTTATGCCACAGGACTACCACGGAGACACTCCCCTGCCGGTTTTGCTCGACCCCTACGGGGGTCCGCACGGTCAGCGGGTGGTCGCCGCGCACAACGCCCACCTCACCTCGCAGTGGTTCGCCGACCAGGGTTTCGCGGTGGTCGTCGCCGACGGCCGGGGCACCCCGGGCCGCTCGCCGGCCTGGGAGAAGTCCATCAGGGACGACGTCGCCGCGATCGTCCTCCAGGACCAGGTGGACGCGCTCCAGGCGCTCGCCGCCGACTTCCCCCTCGACCTCACCAGGGTCGCCGTCCGCGGCTGGTCCTTCGGCGGCTACCTCGCCGCGCTCGCGGCCCTGCGCCGCCCCGACGTCTTCCACGCGGCGGTCGTCGGCGCACCGGTGACCGACCTGCGCCTCTACGACACCCACTACCAGGAGCGCTACCTCGGCCACCCGGACGAGCAGCCGGAGGTCTACCGCCGCAACTCGGTCATCGACGACGCGGGCCTGACCGAGGCGGCCGAGCCGCACCGCCCGATGATGATCATCCACGGCCTGGCGGACGACAACGTGGTGGTCGCCCACTCCCTGCGGCTCTCCTCCGCCCTGCTGGCCGCGGGCCGCCCGCACGAGGTGCTGCCGCTGTCCGGCGTGACCCACATGACCCCGCAGGAGCAGGTGGCGGAGAACCTCCTGCTGCTCCAACTCGACTTCCTGAAGCGGTCGCTGGGGCTTCGGTAGGGGTACGGCAACGGGCCGGGGCGACATGGCGCGCCCCGGCCCGTTTACGGCACCCGCACGGCCGTACGCTGTTAAGACTGTCGCGTCCGTATATCGGGACCGGGTCAGAGAAGTTGCCTGTGTGTTAACGAGATTGGCCCCCGTTCGTCCCGCTATGCACCCCCGTCGACAAGATCGTCCGTGGGGGCCTCGGGGGGCACCACCCGCTTCTCCTCCGCGAAATGGCAGGCCGAGTCGTGCGCCGCCGGCCCCGGCACATCCCGGAAGACGGCCGGCACCGCGAGCGCCGGCACCTCCAGGGCGCACCGCTCCCGGGCCTTCCAGCACCGGGTACGGAACCGGCACCCCGACGGGATGTCGGTCGGCGACGGCACGTCCCCGCTCAGGATGATCCGCTCCCGGTGCTCCCGCGCCTCGGGGTCGGGCACCGGCACCGCGGAGAGCAGTGCCTGGGTGTACGGGTGGGTCGGATGCTCGTAGATCTCCTCGTCCCTGCCGGTCTCCACGATCCGCCCGAGGTACATCACCCCGACCCGGTCCGAGATGTGCCGCACGATCGACAGGTCGTGCGCGATGAAGACGTACGACAGGTCGAAGTCCTTCTGGAGCCGGTCGAGCAGGTTGATCACCTGGGCCTGGACGGAGACGTCCAGCGCGGAGACCGGCTCGTCCGCGACGATCACCTCCGGCCGCAGCGCGAGCCCCCGCGCGATGCCGATGCGCTGCCGCTGGCCGCCGGAGAACTGGTGCGGGTAGCGGTTGACGTACTCGGGGTTGAGACCCACGACGTCCAGCAGCTCCTGGACCTTCCGGCGCCGGTCGCCCTTGGGAGCCACCTCCGGGTGGATGTCGTACGGCTCCCCGATGATGTCGCCCACCGTCATCCGCGGGTTGAGCGAGGTGTACGGGTCCTGGAAGACCATCTGGATGTTGCGGCGCACCGCCTTGAGCGCCCGGCCGCCCAGTCCGGTGATGTCCTCGCCCTTGTACCTGATCTCCCCGGCCGTCGGCCGCTCCAGGTTGACGAGCATCCTGGCCACGGTCGACTTGCCGCAGCCGGACTCCCCGACGATGCCGAGGGTCTCCCCCCTGCCGAGCACGAAGTCGACCCCGTCGACGGCCTTGACCGCGCCGATCTGCTTCTTGACCAGGATGCCCCGGGTCAGGGGGTAGTGCTTGACCAGTCCGCTCACTTCCAGGATCGGCTCGGCCACCGCGTCAGCCATTGAGGCACTCCCTCCAGAAGTGACAGGCGCTGCCCCGGTCCGGGCCCACGTCGTGCAGGGGCGGCTCGTCGGTGCGGCAGACCTCCCGCGCCATGGGACAGCGCGGGTTGAAGGCGCATCCTGCGGGGATGTGCATGAGGTTGGGCGGCAGGCCCTTGATGGCGTAGAGCTCCTGGCCCTTCTGGTCCAGGCGCGGGATGGAGTCGAGCAGGCCGCGGGTGTAGGGGTGCGCCGGCGCCTTGTAGATGTCATGCACCGGCGCCGACTCGACGATCCGGCCCGCGTACATCACGGCGATCCGGTCGGCGACGTCGGCGACCACGCCCAGGTCGTGGGTGATCAGGATCAGCCCCATGCGGTACTCGCGCCGGAGCTCGGCGAGCAGGTCCATGACCTGGGCCTGGACCGTCACGTCCAGCGCGGTCGTCGGCTCGTCGGCGATGATGAGCGCCGGTTCCAGGGCCAGCGCCATGGCGATCATGATGCGCTGGCGCATGCCCCCGGAGAACTGGTGCGGGTAGTCCCGCACCCGCTGGGCGGCGCCGGGGATGCGCACCCGGTCCATCAGCTCGACGGCCCTGGCGCGCGCGTCCTTCTTGGACATGCCCCGGTGCACGACGAACATCTCGCCGAGCTGGTCGCCGACGCTCAGCACCGGGTTGAGGGCGGACAGCGCGTCCTGGAAGATCATCGCCATCCCGGCGCCCCGGATCCTGCGTCTCTCCTCCTCCTTGAGCTTGAGCAGGTCCCGCCCCTGGAAGAGGATCTCGCCGGCGCCGATCCGCCCCGGCGGTGTGTCCAGGATGCCCATCACGGCCTGGGCGGTCACCGACTTGCCGGAGCCCGACTCGCCGAGCACCGCGAGCGTCTCCCCCTCGTCGACGGCGTAGGAGACGCCGTTGACGGCGTGGGCGACCCCGTCCCGGGTCCGGAACTCCACGTGCAGGTCGCGTACTTCGAGCAGCACGGCGCTCACCTCAGCTTCGGGTCGAGGGCGTCGCGCACCGCGTCGCCGAGCATGATGAAGGCCAGGACGGTGACGGCGAGGGCTCCGGAGGGCCACAGCAGCGCGTGCGGGGCGTTGCGGATGTAGGGGGAGGCCGCGGAGATGTCGATGCCCCAGGAGACGCTGGGCGGCTTCAGGCCGACGCCGAGGTAGGAGAGCGTCGCCTCCAGCGCGATGTAGGTGCCGAGCGCGATGGTCGCCACGACGATGACGGGGGCCACGGCGTTGGGCGCGATGTGCCGCAGCAGGATGCGCGAGTGGGAGGCGCCGAGGGCGCGGGCGGCCTGGACGTAGTCGTTCTGCTTGGCGGTGATCACCGAGCCGCGGGCGATCCGGGAGATCTGGGGCCAGCCGAGCAGCACCATGAACCCGATGACCGGCCAGACCGTGTTGCTGGTCACCACGGAGAGGAGGACGAGACCGCCGAGGACGACCGGGATCGCGAAGAAGACGTCGGTGATCCGGGACAGGAGCGAGTCCCAGACCCCGCCGAAGAAGCCGGCGAGGCCGCCCAGCGCCGAGCCGAGCAGCGCGACCCCGAGCGTGGCGCAGACGCCCACCGTGACGGACGTACGGGCCCCGTAGACGGTCCGGGTGTAGACGTTGCAGCCCTGTCCGTCGTAGCCGAAGGGGGCGCCCGGCTGGGAGCCCTCCTGGGCCTTGGCGAGGTCGCAGCTGAGCGGGGAGCCGGAGGCGATCAGGGACGGCCAGACGGAGATGACGACCAGGAAGAGGATGACGAGCGCGGAGACGATGAAGACCGGGTTGCGCCGCAGGTCCCGCCAGGCGTCGGACCAGAGCGAGCGGGGCTTGCCGGCCGGGCCGGTGCCGAGCGGTCCGCCGGGAGTCTTCTCCAGCGTCTCGGCCTCGGTGGTCGCGAGGTCCATCGCGCCGCCCGCACCGGTGCCCGCGATCGCCCGGTCGGGCTCGAACGGCTGCTCAGGCATAGCGGATCCTCGGGTCGAGTACGGCGTAGAGAAGGTCGACGAGGAGGTTGGCGACCAGGAAGACCAGGACGAGGACGGTCACGAAGCCCACCACCGTCTGGGTGTTCTGCCGCAGGATCCCCTGGTAGAGCTGGTAGCCGACGCCGTGGATGTTGAAGATCCGCTCGGTGACGATGGCGCCGCCCATCAGCGCGCCGATGTCGGTGCCGATGAAGGTGACGACCGGGATCAGGGAGTTGCGCAGCAGGTGCCTGGTGACCACCCGGTGCCGGGGCAGCCCCTTGGCGACGGCCGTACGGACGTAGTCGCTCCGCTTGTTCTCGGCGATGGAGGTGCGGGTCAGCCGGGTGACGTAGGCGAGCGAGACGGAGGCGAGGACGAGCCCCGGCACGATCAGCTCGCCGAAGGTGGCGTCGGCGGAGACGGAGGGTTTGATCCAGCCCCACTCCACGCCGAGCAGCAGCTGGAGCAGCAGACCGGTGACGAAGGTCGGTACGGAGATGACGACCAGGGTGGCCAGCAGCACGCCGGTGTCGACGGGCCGTCCGCGCTTGAGGCCGGTGAGGACGCCGAGCGTGATGCCGATGACGACCTCGAAGAGGATGGCCACGATCGTCAGCCGGACGGTGACGGGGAACGCGGACGCCATCAGCTCGGTGACCGGCTGCCCGTTGAACGCCGTACCGAAGTCGCCGGTGAAGACGTTCCCCATATAGGTGAGGTATTGCTGCCACACCGGCTTGTCGAGGCCGAACTCCTTCTTCAGCTGGGCGGCGGTCGCCGGGTCGCAGGCGCGTTCGCCGCACAGCCCGGCGATCGGGTCGCCCATGACGTTGACCATCAGGAAGATCAGCAGCGTGGCCCCGACGAACACCGGGATCATCTGGAGCAGCCGCCGTACGACGTAGCGCCCCATGCCGGCTCAGCTCACCTTGATCTCGTTGTAGACCGGGACGCTGAACGGATTGAGCGCCACCCCGGACAGCCGCTCCGAGTAGCCCGCGCTGCCGTTCTGGTACCAGAGCGGGATGGCGGCCATGTTGTCGCGGACGACCTCCTCGGCCTGCTGGAAGGTCGAGACGGCCTTGGCGGTGTCGGTCTCGGCGTTGGCCTGGTCGACGAGCTTGTCGAAGTCCTTGTTGGACCACTTGCCGTCGTTGGAGGAGGCGTTGGTGTAGTAGAGCGGCTGGAGGAAGTTCTGGATGAGCGGGTAGTCCATCTGCCAGCCCGCCCGGAACGGTCCGGTCATCTTGTGCTGGCCGATCTGGTTGCGGAAGTCGGCGAAGGTGCCGACCGGGTTCCCGACGCACGCCTTGTCGTTGCCCAGCGCGTTGTTGATGGAGTTGCACACGGCGTCCACCCACATCCTGTGCGAGCCGGTGTCGGCGTTGTACGTGATCTTCAGCTGCCCGCCGGGCAGGCCCCCGCCCTCCTGGATCAGCTTCTTGGCCTGGGCGGGGTCGTAGTCGCAGGCGCTCCCGCACAGCCCTTCCTTGAAGCCGCCCTCGGCGCCGAGCACCGGGGAGGTCCAGTCGGTGGCCGGGGTGCGGGTGTTCTGGAAGATGGTCTGGGTGATCTGCTTCCGGTTGATGGCCATGGACAGGCCGGTGCGCACCTTCTCCGCCCCGCTCCTGCTCCAGGCGCTGTCGTAGTAGGGGAAGGCGAGGGTCTGGATGATGCCGGCCGGGGTGTTGATGTAGCGGTCGCCGAGGTCGTTCTTGACGTTCTTCAGCTGTGAGGCGGGAACGTCGTCGACGAGGTCGAGGTTGCCGGCGATCAGGTCGGTGTAGGCGGTGTCGTTGTCCGTGTAGACCTTGAGGGTCACCCCGGCGTTCTGCGCCTTGTCGTCCCCGGGGTAGCCGTCCCACTTCCTCAGGGCCATCTGCGAGCCCTTGGTGTACGACTGGATGCTGTACGGCCCGTTGCCGACCGGCCGCTCCAGCCAGCCGGCGTGGTCGGAGAAGAAGGACCGGGGCAGCGGGGCGAAGGCCGCGTAGCCGAGGGTGTCGGGGAAGCTGGAGAACTTCTGGTTCAGCCGGACGGTGAAGGTCCTGTCGTCGACGGCCTTCAGGCCGGAGAGGGTGTCGGCGCTCTGGGTGCCGGTGTCCGGGTGGACCTTGTCGTAGCCCTCGATGTAGCCGAAGAAGTAGGCGTTCTTCTGGTTGTTCTTCAGGCTCGCCCCGTAGTTCCAGGCGTCGACGAAGGACCTGGCGGTCACCTTCTCCCCGTTGGAGAAGGTCCAGCCGTCCTTGAGGGTGATCGTGAAGTTCTGCGAGTCGCTCGTGTCGATCTTGTCGGCGAGCATGTTCTGGGCCTTGCCGGTCTTCGGGTCGTACTTCTTCAGGCCCCGGAAGATCATGTCGAGGACCTTGCCGCCCTGGACCTCGTTGGTGTTGGCCGGCTCCAGGGGGTTCTGCGGGTCGCCCCAGGAGGAGCTGAGCACGCCGCTCTCACCGCCTCCGCCCCCGCTGCCGCCGCCGCCCCCGCAGGCCGTGGCGGCGAGCGCCACCACCACCGCACAGACCGCCCCTCGGGCGTGCGTGGCTGAACGCATGGCGTGCCTCCTCCGTGAAGCATGATCGGCGAATGATCCGCTATCGGCCAATATTGACCTAATCGGCTCATATCGCCCGCCCGTTGCCCCGAACGGAGGCTTCCCCGGGGTGCCGTGACGGCCTTTGGAGGGACACCTCACCCGATTGCCGACGGCCCCTCGGAGGGCGCTTGAGGATCTTGCCGGAGGTGCGCAATGGATCTCCGGGCAACGATGCCGAAACGTTGGATTGCGGCCCGTCGATGTACGCATTTCGGCACCCACGCGTCCGCATAACGAACTCCTTGCCCGTTTCGCGCAGTTCGCCCGAACTAAAGCACGGTGCGATCACGACGCGCTACCCGCGTAGCTACGGAACGGTCAAGGCCAGGCAAAAAAGGTAAAGAGACATTCAAGCCGCCCGAGAATTTATTGACCTTGAATGAATTGCGTTGAAAAAGTCCGGCGTAGCCCGTAGGGGAGTGTGCCCTGCGGAGTCATCAGACCCTCCCTTGGGCCAGGAGCACCATGACCCCCCCAACTCCATCAGCGGCCGCCCCGCTCGAGGTGACCGACGAGACCGCGCAGAAGTCGATCACTTCGGACGGTTCGAAGGGCAACGAGAGCAGGTCCCCGGGCCGCCTGGCCTGGAAGCGCTTCAAGCGCGACCGGACGGGCGTTATATCCGCTTACGTCGTGATCTTCTTCTTCGTGATCGCGATCGCTGCCCCGCTCATAGCGAAGCTGTACGGGAAGAACCCGTACACGACCTACGCGAGCGACCGGCCGGAACTCCTCGACGCCTTCTCGTACCCCGCGGGGCCCAATGGCGGGATGAGCTCGGAGTTCTGGTTCGGCATCGAGCCGCAGCTGGGACGGGACGTCTTCACCTTCCTGCTCTACGGCATCCGGACCTCCCTCGGTATCGCCCTGGCGGCCACGCTTCTCACCTGCGTCGCGGGTGTCGTCATCGGCGTGACGGCCGGCTACCTCGGCGGCAGGACCGACTACCTGGTCAGCCGGGTCATCGACATCGTGCTGTCGTTCCCCTCCACGCTGTTCTTCATCGCCTTCATGCCGGTCGTCTACGGCCTCTTCATCGCCCCCGACGACAACGTGCCGACCTGGCTGGTCGCGGTCTCCCTCATCGTCGTCCTGTCGGCCTTCGGCTGGGCCTCCATCGCCCGCCTGCTGCGCGGCCAGGTACTCGGTCTGCGTGAGCGCGAGTTCGTCGAGGCTGCCAAGGTCACGGGCGCGTCCCCGATGCGCGTCGTGTTCAAGGAACTCCTCCCGAACCTGTGGACGCCGATCATCATCCAGGCCACGCTCATGCTGCCGGCCTATGTGACCGCCGAGGCCGGTCTGGCCTTCCTCGGCGTCGGAATCACCGACCCGACCCCCGACTGGGGCGTCATGATCGGCCGAGGCGCCCAGTTCTACTCGCAGGACTTCACCTTCATGCTCTTCCCGGGCCTCTCGATGGTGATCTTCGTCCTGGCGTTCAACCTGCTCGGCGACTCTGTGCGCGACGCGCTCGACCCGAAGTCCAAGCGGTAGCCATCCAGCTCCACCCGGCCCGGTTCAACGACGTCCGGCTGGTTCCGACCGTTCCGAATTGACCCCTACAGGCAGGCTCGACATGTCTTTTTCTCGCAGAAACTTCCTCATCGCGACCGGTGTGGCCGCGGCTTCCACCACCGTGTTGAGCGCCTGCAGCAGCGGTGACGACAGCAAGAGCACGTCGAAGATCCCCTCGGTCTCCACCGCGAAGACGATGGACATCCCGGTCGGCACCAAGGCCGACTCGACCGGCCCTGCCCCCGAGGTCGCCGGCGCGGTCAAGGGCGGGACGATCTACTCGCTCGACCAGTTCGACATGGACCACCTGGACCCGGCGCAGATCTACGTCTCCACCGAGGGCGCCATCACCCGTCCGATCCTGCGCGGTCTGACCGGCTACAAGGTCGACGACAAGGGCGGCGCCACGCTGGTCGGCGACGTCGCGACCGACGCCGGCACCATGAAGGACGGCGGCAAGACCTGGTCGTTCACGATCAAGGACGGCATCAAGTGGGAGGACGGCGCCGAGCTGTCCATGGACGACGTCCGCCACAGCTTCGAGCGTCTCTTCGCCTCCTTCGTCACCGAGGGTCCGCGCTACGTCCAGCAGTGGCTGGTCGGCGGCGACAAGTACAAGGGCCCCTACTCCGGCAAGAGCCTCTCCTCGATCGAGGTCTCCGGCAGGACGATCACGTTCACCCTCACCGAGGCCCGCACCGACTTCAACTTCACCCTGGCCATGCCGGGTTACGGCCTGGTGCCGAAGAAGCACGACACCAAGGAGGCGTACGACAAGCACCCGTACGCCCTCGGCCCCTACAAGATCGGTGACCGCCAGGTCGGCAAGTCGCTGACGTTCGTGCGCAACGAGCACTGGGACGCCAGCACCGACTCGATGCGCAACGCCTACCCGGACAAGTTCGTCTTCCAGTTCGGCTTCCAGCCGGTCGCCGCCACCGACCGCTACATCGCGGACAAGGGCAACGACCAGTACGCGATGTCGATCTTCAACGAGGTCGCGGCCGAGCGCATCGCCCAGGTGCTCACCAACGCCAAGCTGAAGAAGCGCGTCCTCACCCAGGTCGACACGGTCACCTACTACTGGCCGATCAACATGACCCGGGTCAAGGACCTGAAGGTCCGCCAGGCGATCAACTGGGCGTGGCCGCACCAGCAGCTGCAGACCATCCGCGGCGGCCGGTCCACCAGCGAGCTGGCGACCACGATCCTCAGCCCGGTGACCCCCGGCTACAAGAAGTTCGACCTCTACGGCGTGGACAAGAAGCCGGGCGGCGACGCGGCCAAGGCCAAGGCCCTGCTGAAGGAGGCCGGCCAGGTCGGCTACAAGCTGGTCATCGCCTACCAGCAGTCGGACAACGCCGTGAAGCAGGCCGTCGCGATCAAGAACGCTCTGGAGGAGGCCGGCTTCACGGTCGTCAACAAGCAGATCGACAAGACGACCTTCTACACCCAGATCGGCAAGATCGACAACGGCTACGACCTGTTCGCGGCCGGCTGGAGCCCGGACTGGCCGAACGGCTACTCGGTCTTCTACCCGTGCTGGAGCGGTGAGAACATCGGTGACGGCCGCAGCAACTACGCGCAGCTGAACGACGCCACCGTCAACAAGGCGATCAACGCGGCCGCGAAGATCGCCGACACCAAGGCCGCCAACAAGGCCTGGGGCAACGTCGACGAGCAGATCATGGAGCTCTCGGCGGTCGTCCCGGACTACCACTCCATCCGCAACTGGATGTACGGATCGAAGGTCGGCAACGTCGTGTACGACGCCGGCAACACCTGCATCGCGCTGTGCAAGCTGTACGCCAAGAAGTAAGCACGTAAGACCCCGGGGGACGGCCACGACCTGGCCGTCCCCCTCCGGCCCCCCTCTCTTACCCCCGGCGACGGCGCCCCGTCCGGAAAGTCACGCCCCATGTTCCGCTTCCTTGTCCGCCGAACCCTCGGCGCGCTGGTCATCCTGTTGATCATCAGCGCCGTCACCTTCTGGCTCTTCTACGCCATCCCGCGTGACCCCGCCACGATGTCCTGCGGCAAGAACTGCACGCCCGACATGCTGGCGCAGATCCGGAAGAACCTGGGCATCAACCACCCGGTCCCGGTGCAGTACTGGGAGTGGCTCAAGGGCGTCTTCGTCGGCCGCGAGTACGCCGGCTTCGGACACTGCGACGCACCCTGCTTCGGGTACTCGTTCGCCAACCGCGAGCCCGTCCTCGGCACCATCCTGGACCGGCTCCCGCTGACCCTCTCGCTGGCCTTCGGGTCGGCCGTGGTCTTCCTGGTCTTCGGCATCGGCACCGGCATGCTGGCCGCCGTCAAGCAGGGCAAGTGGCAGGACAAGGTGGCCAGCTCGGCGTCACTGGTGGCCTCCTCGCTGCAGATCTACTTCGTCGGCTACGTCGCGATGTACTTCCTGGTCGCGAAGCTCGGCATCCTGGACAACCCGTCGTACACGCCGATCACCGAGAACCCGGTCGAGTGGGTCTCCGGCCTGCTGCTGCCCTGGCTGGTGCTGGCCCTCATCTGGACCGCCAACTACACGCGTATGACGCGCTCGCAGCTGGTCGAGACGCTCAGCGAGGACTTCGTCCGCACCGCGCGCGCCAAGGGCATGTCCCGCCGCAACGTGTTCTTCCGGTTCGCCTGGCGCGGTGCCATGGGCCCGATCGTCACCATCTTCGGCATCGACCTCGCCACCCTCATCGGCGGCGCGATGATCACCGAGTACACCTTCAGCCTCCAGGGCGTCGGCCGGCTCGCGGTCGACTCCGTGGAGAAGAGCGACCTGCCCATGCTGCTCGGAGTGACGCTGCTGGCGGCCGGCGCGATCGTGATCTTCAACATCGTCGTCGACGCCGTCTACGCCAGCATCGACCCGCGGATCCGGCTCGCCTGACCTCCGCCCCCACCCCCTACCCCTCGCATCACCCCCCAGGAGCGTCCCCGTGACGAGCACCGATCAGCAGCCGTTCCTCTCCGTCAAGGACCTCAAGGTCCACTTCTCCACCGAGGACGGCACCGTCAAGGCCGTCGACGGGCTCAGCTTCGACCTCGTCAAGGGCCAGACACTCGGCATCGTGGGCGAGTCGGGCTCCGGCAAGTCCGTCACCAACCTGACGATCCTGGGTCTGCACGACCCCGCCCGCACCCAGATCGACGGCGAGATCCTGCTCGACGGCAAGGAGCTGCTGACAGCCTCCGAGCGCGAGCTGGAGAAGCTGCGCGGCAACAAGATGTCGATGATCTTCCAGGACGCGCTGGCCTCGCTGTCGCCGTACCACACCGTCGGCAAGCAGATCGCCGAGGTGTACCGCAAGCACACCGGTGCCTCCAAGAAGGAGTCCCGGGCGCGGGCGATCGAGATGCTGAAGCGGGTCGGCATCCCGCAGCCGGAAATCCGGGTGGACGACTACCCGCACCTGTTCTCCGGCGGTATGCGCCAGCGCGCGATGATCGCCATGGCCCTGGTCTGCGACCCCGAGCTGCTGATCGCCGACGAGCCCACCACCGCGCTCGACGTGACCGTCCAGGCCCAGATCATGGACCTCCTCAAGGACCTCCAGCAGGAGTTCGGCACCGCGATCATCTTCATCACCCACGACCTCGGCGTCATCGCCGACATCGCGGACGACGTGCTGGTGATGTACGGCGGCCGGTGTGTGGAGCGGGGCACGAAGAAGCAGGTGCTGGGCGCTCCGCAGCACCCGTACACGCTCGGCCTGCTCAACTCCATGCCGGCTCTGGACGGACCGGTCGACGTACCCCTGTCGCCGATCCCCGGCTCGCCGCCCTCGCTGCTCAACCCGCCGTCGGGCTGCCGCTTCCACCCGCGCTGCGCGTTCGCGGAGAAGGTGCCGGGCGGGAAGTGCTCCAGCGAGCGTCCGGAACTCCGGCTGGTCGAGGGGCGCGGCTCCGCCTGCCACCTGGAACTGGGCAAGCGCGACGAACTCTTCGCCGACTACGCCGCGACCGGCAGCAACTGACGGACACGAGACGGGACTTCACGATCATGAGCAACACGAACCCCCTCCTGGACGTCTCCGGGCTGACCAAACACTTCCCGATCAGGGGCGGCTTCCCGATCAAGCGGACGATCGGCGCGGTGCAGGCCGTGGACGGGCTGGACTTCCAGGTCGCCGAGGGCGAGAGCCTGGGCCTGGTCGGCGAGTCGGGCTGCGGCAAGTCGACCACGGGCCGCCTGATCACCCGGCTGCTGGAGCCCACGGGCGGCAGCATCACCTACCGCGGCCAGGACATCACGCACGCGGGCCGCCGTCAGCTGGCGCCGATCCGGTCCGAGATCCAGATGATCTTCCAGGACCCGTACGCCTCGCTGAACCCGCGCCAGACCGTCGGCAAGATCATCTCCGGTCCGATGGAGATCAACGGCATCAATCCGGAGGGCGGCCGCGAGAAGCGGGTCCGCGAACTCCTGGAGATCGTCGGCCTGAACCCGGAGCACTTCAACCGCTTCCCGCACGAGTTCTCCGGCGGCCAGCGCCAGCGCATCGGCGTCGCCCGCGCGCTCGCCCTCGAACCCAAGCTGATCGTCGCCGACGAGCCCGTCTCCGCGCTGGACGTCTCCATCCAGGCCCAGGTCGTCAACCTCCTCCAGAAGGTCCAGAAGGAACTGGGCATCGCCTTCGTCTTCATCGCCCACGACCTGGCGATCGTGCGGCACTTCTCACAGCGCGTCGCGGTGATGTACCTCGGTAAGATCGTGGAGATCGCCGACCGCGAGGACCTGTACGACAACCCGCGCCACCCCTACACGCGGGCGCTGCTGTCCGCCGTACCCGAGGCGACGGTGGAGGCGGAACCGCGCGAGCGCATCCGTCTGGTCGGTGACGTGCCGTCCCCGATCAACCCGCCGTCGGGCTGCCGCTTCCGCACCCGCTGCTGGAAGGCGACGGAGAAGTGCGCGACCGAGGCCCCGCCGCTGGTGCAGGCCGAGGGCAACAAGCCCGGCCACCTGACCGCGTGCCACTACCCTGAGGTACGGGACATGGTTCCCGCCCCGCGCCTCTCCAAGGACCCCGAGGCAGCGGCCTGACACACCCCTTTCGTCAGCCGTCGCCTGCGGAACGGACATTCTCCGGCCCATTGACCCGAGCCCCGAACGTCCGCTCCAGGGGAGAAGGGCCCGCACCTCCCCGGTGCGGGCCCTTCTTCATTCCCGCTCGGCGCTCTCGGCGGGCCGCGGTGCCGCCGGGCCCTGGAGGGGGCCGTCCGGGGCGGGCACCTGCTCCTGCGCGTCCGGGGCCCGCAACGAGCGCACCCCGGGGGACAGCAGCGCGGCGAGCGTGGCCGCGACGGTCAGGGCCGCGCAGAGCAGCAGCATCCGGTCGGTGCCGAAGGCGTCGGCTGCGGGTCCGGCCAGGGCGAGGCCGAGCGGGGCGAGGGCGAGGGAGCCGAACCAGTCGTAGGAACTGACCCGGGACAGAGCCTCCTCGGGGACCTCCCGCTGCATGGTGGTGGCCCACAGCACACCGAAGAAGTCCAGGCTGACACCGGCCGCGAAGGCTCCCGCGGCGACGGTCCACAGGGGCGCCCCGGCCCCGAGGAGGGCGGGCGGCAGGGCGACGGGCAGGGTGAACAGGACCGCCGCGAGGATCGGCCGACCGACGCGGGTACGGGCCGCGATGCCGGCGCCCGCCACGGAGCCCAGGGCCTGCGCGGCCACCACCAGCGACCAGGCGCGGGCCCCGCCGAAGCGGGCGCTCGCCGCCAGTGGTCCCAGCACGCCGGCGTTGGCGTTCATGGCGGCGACCACCAGGGAGAACTGGACGACGACCACCCACAGCCACTGCCGGGAGGCGAACTCCCGCCAGCCCTCGCGCAGATCGGCCCAGCCGGAGGCGGGCTTCCGCGGGCGCCGGCTCAGCCGCAGGGAGGAGGTGAGCGCGGCGCTCACCACGAACGACAGGCCGTTGAGGGCCAGCGCCCAACCGGCCCCGGCCCATGCGACGGTGACGCCCGACAGGGCCAGTCCCAGCAGGAGGGAGGTGTTGGTGCCGACCCGCAGCAGGCCGTTGGCCCGCTGGAGATCGTCGGCGGGCACCAGCTGCGGGATGACCCCCTCCATCGCGGGCGAGAAGAGAGCGGACGCGATGCCCGCCGTGACCGCCAGCGCGCACAGCGCGGCGACGGGCGCACGGCCGCTGAGCACCATGGCCGCGAGTCCGCCGTAGGAGAGGGCGCCCAGCACGTCCGCCGCGGCCATCAGCCGGGAGCGGGAGACCCGGTCGGCGATCACTCCGCCCACCAGGACCAGGGCGAGCTGCGGAACCGCCTGGCAGGCGACGACGAGGGAGAGCTCTCCCGGGGTCGCGCCGGGCAGCGAGAGCACCGCGAACGCGAGGGCGATCCGGGCGAACCCGTTGCCGAGGACGGAGACGATCCGAGCCAGCGCGAGCCGGACGAATCCGGCGTTGCGCAGTAAGGAAGGCGCGCGTTCAGCATCAGACATGGACGCGCATGCTACGCCCCGCCCGTCACTCCTCGACGAACAGCTCCGAGGCGTCCGTGACGTGCATCGCCCGCTGGGTCCAGATCTCCAGCCGGCCCAGATCCGTACAGGCGTTCACCCGCTCGCGGACGGCGAACCTCACCGGGATACCGCGCCACCGCAGAATCTGGAGAAGGGTCTCGGCACACTGCTGCACACGCCCTTCCTCGCGCCCCTCCTGCCGCCCTTCCTCCCGCACCTGTTCCGCGAGCGGGTGCCGCCAGAAGTACTGGATCGCCGTCATCAGGTCCCTCCACATCTGCTTCGCCCGGGGTTCGACCAGGCACGA
>NZ_JBVJND010000057.1:0-35944 GCF_055583825.1 Streptomyces sp. NPDC104367
ACCTGGTCGCTGGCCGGACTGGAGCTGGGCGCCCCGGTGCTCACCGAGGAGAGCCGGGCCGCCAACTTCACCAACGAACTCGGCCTCGACGGCACGGTCCGCTACCTGCGGAACGTGATGGGGCTGTGGCTGCTCCAGGAGTGCCTGCGGGCCTGGGGCAACCCGGACCTGACCGATCTGCTGCGGGAGGCGGCCCGGGTTCCGGCGCTGCGCTCGGTGGTGGACGCGGGGGACAGCACGTTTCTCGCGCCGGGGCGGATGCCGGAGCGGATCGCCGACGCCTGCCGGGCCTCCGGGCAGTCGGTGCCCGAGACGCGGCCCGAGATCACCCGCTGCATCATCGACTCCCTGGCCCTGGCCCACCGCCGGGCGATCCGGGACGCCCAGCGGCTGGCCGACCGGCCGGTGGACGTGGTGCACATCGCGGGCGGCGGCACCCGCAACACCCTGCTCTGCCAGCTCACCGCCGACGCGTGCGGGCTGCCGGTGGTGGCCGGGCCGGCCGAGGCCGCCGCGCTGGGCAACGTGCTCACCCAGGCCCGTGCCCAGGGGGCCGTCGACTCCCTGGCGAGCATGCGCCGGCTCCTGGCGCGTACGCAGCCGCTGCGGACTTACACGCCGTACGGTGATGCCGACGCGTGGGCGGAGGCGGAGGGACGCCTCTGCGCCCCGTAGCGCCGGACGAGCCCTTCCCGCCCGTGGCAACGGGATGCCGTCCGACCGGTTCCGCGGTCGGCCGGACGGCTCCCACCCCATCCATCCATCAACCTCTAGGAGCCGCGATGCGTGTCGCTCTGTTCCTGACCTGCGTCAACGACACGCTCTACCCGGACACCGGTCGTGCCGTGGTGAAACTGCTGACCAGACTCGGCGTGGACGTCGACTTCCCCATGGCCCAGACCTGCTGCGGCCAGGCCCACTACAACACCGGCTACCGCCACGAGGCGGAACCGCTCGCCCGCCACTTCTCCGAGGTCTTCGCGGACTACGAGGCGATCGTCACCCCCTCAGGGTCCTGCGGTGCCATGGTCCGCGAGCTCTACCCGAGGATGGGGGACCGGGCGCGGGCGGAGGGACGTGGCAGCGGCCTGGCGGAGGCGCTGGCCCCCGTCGTGCCGAAGACCTACGAACTCACCGAGTTCCTCGTCGACGTCCTCGGCGTGACCGACGTCGGCGCCTACTACCCGCACACGGTGACCTACCACCCCACCTGCCACGGCCTGCGCGGCCTGGGCCTGGGCGACCGCCCCCGCCGGCTCCTGGAGGCCGTCAAGGGACTGGAACTGGTGGAACTGCCGGGAGCGGAGGAGTGCTGCGGGTTCGGCGGGACCTTCGCCGTGAAGAACCCCGACGTGTCGGCCGCCATGGGTGCCGACAAGGTCCGCAACGCCCAGTCCACCGGTGCCGAGGTCCTGTGCGCGGCCGACAACTCCTGCCTGATGCACATCGGCGGCACCATGACCCGCCTCAGCACCGCCATGCGCCCCGTCCACATCGCCGAGATCCTGGCCGGCACCGAGGAGGAACTCGCCGTATGAGCGGAACGTACCTGGGCATGCCGGCCTTCCCGAAGGCCGCGCACGAAGCCGTCAACAACCCCACCCTGCGCGGCAATCTCCGCCACGCCACCCACACCATCCGCGCCAAACGCGAGACCGCCGTCGCCGAACTCCCCGACTGGGCAGAGCTGCGCGAGGCCGGCAAGCGCATCAAGGACCACACCCTGCGGCATCTGGACCGCTACCTGGTCCAACTGGAGGAGTCCGTCACCGCGGCCGGCGGCACGGTCCACTGGGCCGCCGACGCCGACGAGGCCAACCGCATCGTCACCCGCCTCGTCAAGGAGACGGGCGAGACGGAGGTCGTCAAGGTCAAGTCGATGGCCACGCAGGAGATCGGTCTCAACGAGGCCCTGGAGGCCGAGGGCATCCGCGCCTACGAGACCGACCTCGCCGAACTCATCGTCCAGCTCGGCAAGGACCGCCCCTCCCACATCCTCGTCCCCGCGATCCACCGCAACCGCGGCGAGATCCGCGACATCTTCCGCACCGAGATGAGCGAGTGGGGCCGCCCCGCCCCGGACGGACTGACCGACAGCCCCGCCGAACTCGCCGAGGCGGCCCGTCTGCACCTGCGCGAGAAGTTCCTGCGCGCCAAGGTGGGCATCTCCGGCGCCAACTTCATGGTCGCCGAGACCGGCACCCTCGTCGTCGTCGAGTCCGAGGGCAACGGCCGCATGTGCCTGACCCTGCCCGAGACCCTCATCTCCGTCGTCGGCATCGAGAAGACCGTCCCCACCTGGCAGGACCTCGAAGTCTTCCTCCAGACCCTGCCGCGTTCCTCCACCGCCGAACGCATGAACCCCTACACCTCCACCTGGACCGGCACCACCACGGGCGACGGACCCCGCACCTTCCACCTCGTCCTCCTCGACAACGGCCGCACCGACACCCTCGCCGACACCGTCGGCCGGCAGGCCCTGCGCTGCATCCGCTGCTCCGCCTGCCTCAACGTCTGCCCCGTCTACGAGCGCGCCGGCGGCCACGCCTACGGCTCCGTCTACCCCGGCCCCATCGGCGCCATCCTCACCCCCCAGCTCCGGGGCACCAGCACCGACATCGACGCCTCCCTTCCCTACGCCTCCTCCCTCTGCGGCGCCTGCTACGACGTCTGCCCCGTCGCCATCGACATCCCCGAAGTCCTCGTCCACCTCCGCGAACGCGTCACCCAGGGCGGCGAGACCACCCGCGACGGCAACAAGGTGGTCCTCAAGCCGGCCAAGGGACACGCCGGCGAACGTGCCGCCATGCGCGCGGCCCGCTGGACCCTGACCCGTCCCGCCGCCCTGCGCACCGGCCAGCGCCTCGCCGCCCGCACCCGGCGCCTCCACCCGCGCACCCTCCCCGGGCCCGGCAAGGCCTGGACCGCCACCCGCGACCTCCCCACCCTCCCACCCGAACCCTTCCGCGACTGGTGGCAGCGCACCCACGGCGGAAAGGAAGGCACGAAGTGACCAGCAGGGAGCAGATCCTCGGCCGCGTACGACGCGCACTGGCCGACGTACCGGCCGACGACACGCCGTACGAGCAGGCCGTGCCGCGTGACTACCTGCGCGAGCACGGCGAGCTGACCACCGAGCAGACGGTGGACCTGCTCGCCGAGAACCTCGCCGACTACCGCGCCGTCGTGCACCGCTGCCGTGAGAGCGAACTGGCGGGTGTGATCGGCCGGTTGCTCGACGAGCACGGTTCGAGGAGCGTGGTCGTGCCGGCCGGACTGGACACCGGCTGGCTCACGGCGACCGACGCCGAACAGGTTCAGGACACCGCCGGGAACACCCCGCCCGACCTCGACCGGGTCGCCGGTGTGGTCACCGGCTGCGCGGTCGCCGTCGCCGAGACCGGCACCATCGTGCTCGACGGCGGCCCCGCACAGGGCCGCCGCCGCATCACACTCGTCCCGGACCACCACATCTGTGTCGTGCGGGTCCCGGAGCAGGTCGTCTCCTCCGTGCCCCAGGCCCTCGAACGCCTCGACCCGACGCGCCCGTTGACCTGGATCTCCGGTCCCTCCGCCACCAGCGACATCGAACTCGACCGGGTCGAGGGAGTCCACGGACCACGCACCCTCGAAGTGGTGCTCGTGAGCGGTGGCTGACGGGCCGGCCCGGGCCGGGCACGTCCTCAGAAGTTGTAGTCGTCGACGTTGTCGACGGTGAAGACGGTGGGTTCGCCCAGGTTCACGACCCCGTCGGTCTTGATGGTGGCGAACTCGCCGTCCACGGCCTTGAAGGCCTGTCCCTCCCTGCCGGTGATCTTCCCCGAGGCCAGGGAGGCGGCCGTCCACGCGACGAGCTTGCCGAGTTCGGTGGGATCCCACAGCTCGACGCTCTGGACCGTGCCGTTCTTGAGGTACGGGCGCATGTCGTTGGGCGTGCCCAGGCCCGTCAGCCGGACCTTGCCCTTGTAGGGGGATTCCGAGAGGTACTGGGCGGCGGCCTTCACGCCGATGGTGGTCGGGGAGATGATCCCCTTGAGGTTCGGGTACCGCTTCAGCAGACTCCCGGTCAGCTGGTAGGACTTGGTGGCGTTGTCGTCACCGTAGGCGACCGTGACCAGCTTGATCTTCGTGTAGCGGGGATCGGTCTTGAGGTCTTCCCGCATGGACTTGATCCAGGTGTTCTGGTTCGTCGCGCTCTTGCCGGCGGACAGGATCGCGATGTCCCCCTTGTAGTCGATCTGCTGCGCGAGCGACTGGACCAGCTTGAAGGTGAGCGCGTCGGTGTCGGCGGGGGAGACGAAGACGTTGCGGCACTCCGGGCGGGTGTCGGAGTCGTACGTGATCACGGCTATGCCGTTGTCCATCGCCTGCTTGAGCGCGCCGCACAGGGCGTCGGGATCCTGCGCGGAGACGGCGATCACGTCGACCCCGTCCGCGGTGAGTTGCTTGATGTAGTCGACCTGTCCGGAGGTGTCGGTGCTCGACTTGGTGCCGACTTCCTCGAACGTCGAGCCGAGTTTCGTGACGACCGCCTTGCCGCCGCTGCTGGCGGCCTCGAGATAGAGATTGCCGCCCAGTTGCTTGGGGACGAAGGCTATCTTCAGCCCCTTCTTGATATGGGCCAGCGGGTACGCTCTCTCCGCCGTCGTGGGGTTGGTGGGGTCTTCACTCCCGGGATTGTCGCTGGAGCTTCCGCACGCGGTGGCGAGCAGCGTCAGCGGGAGAACGACGGCGAGTGTCGATCCCGCTCGGCGGGAAATGGACTTGCGCAAAGGACTTCTCTTTACCTGGTCTGGGAAGTGGTGCGGAGTGCCCCCGGGCGTTTTCCTGACGGCGGCCTCGGAGGCACCTCGGGGTCGAAGCGGGACGCGATCGTGCGCGGAGGGATCTCCCGTGCGGCACGGGCTCAGGGATGTCCGGGCAAGGACACCGAGGTCTTTCGGTGCCGGTTTCGGAGCCGTCGCCTCGTTTCCCCCGGCTCAACGGTGATGAGCGGTGCGGGGGGCGGATCCGGGATTCGCGTCCGGCGTCCGTGCACGCCGAGGGCAATTGCCGGTGCAACCGGTCATGCCGGTCCGTCAGGCGGCGACGGCGGGCAAGCGTGTGAAGCAGGGCGCGGAGCCCGGGCGGCTCGGTCCGGCCTGCGGCAACCTGTCTGTGGTGACACGTTGAATGCTTTCAACTTGCATGGATCGGGACACTAAGCGCTTACACAGGGTCAGTCAACCGCCCTGTACCTGCTGATTTCTTCGTGTTGGCCGTCTGTTCGTCGCGTATGAATCGATTCATAAGATGTGACCGGACGGTAGCAACGGTCGAACGCGTCCGCACGGACGGCGGTTTCCCCACGTGACGGGACACGTCCCCGGGCGTCACGCTGCGTCCCGCTCCGTGTCGTCCGCCGTCTCCCCGTGGTGGCCGGCCGCCCGACCGTGAGGCGTCCGGGAGAACCTCGTCTTTGCTCGCGTACCTGGTGCCGTGCGGGGTTCTCCCGGGCGCTGGGCTGAGTGATGCCGGCAATGGCCCGCACCCGTGTCGTCGGTGGGCCTGCGCGTCCGCTGGAATTGAACCGTTCAATTCCTCAACTCCTCCGCCGGGGAGGCGCGGTTCGGTGGCGTGGGTTCCGAAAAGGCGTCCGTGCACATGGGTTGACCCTGGCGGGCGGCCTATCTACTGTCGTCACCCATCCCGCAGTGAACGTTCGCGGGCCGAATCGCTTCTTTGTTGAATCGATTCAAATCTGTCGGCAGTGCAGCCGACGACAAGAAAGGCATGCTCATGTTGAGCCTTGTGAGACCCTCGCTGAGACATCGCGTGGGCAGCGTGCTCCCGCTTTCCCTGGCGCTGTTGGGAGCCCTCGGCCTCGGCGTCACCGTCCCGGGGAGCACGGCGGAAGCGGCTCCGCGGCAGACCACGCCCTCGGCCCTGGGCCAGCGGCTGACCGCCGCCAACTTCGCCGACCCCGCCGCCGCGGACCGCCCCTGGGTCCGCTGGACCCTCGCTCCCGGCGCCTCCACCGCCGAACTCCGGAGCGAACTGCGGGACATGGCCGCCGCCGGAATCGCCGGTGCCGAGATCGGCCAGGGATCCTTCCCCGCCACCGACCAGCTCGCCGCGCTGTACCGCACGGCCAACTCCCTCGGCATCACGCTGAGCCTGTCGCACGGTCCGGTCAGCGCTCCGGACGGGTTCTCCGTCGACGACGACCAGGCGCGCAAGCAGCTCGCCTACGGAGCGTCGGTCGTCAAGGGCGGCGCCGCGTTCTCGGGCGCGCTGCCCAAGCCGTCCACGGCCAACCGCACCACGCTCGTCTCCGTGCTGGCCTTCAAGTGCGACGGCACCTGCTCCACCAGCGCGCAGACCGGCCTCGACAAGGACTCGGCCGTCGACCTCACCAGCCGGGTGAAGAACCGGGACACCGCCGGGATCGAGGGCGGCACCACCAGCGGCACCCTCGACTGGACGGCACCGGCCGGCGCCGACTGGGAGGTCCTGGCCTTCTGGAGCGTCGGGGTCCAGGCCCAGCCCGACCTGCTGACCAAGGCGGGCACCAAGGTCCTGACCAGCAACATGGACAAGCAGTTCAAGTCCATCAAGGGGCTGATGAGGAAGAACGGGGGAGACCTCTTCTACGACTCCCACACCGCGGACCGCGGCAGCCCCACGGACACGTGGAGCAACACCATGGCGGCCGACTTCAAGCACGCCGCCGGCTACTCCATCACGGACTACCTTCCCCTGCTGGTGAACCTTCCCACCAGCGGATTCGGCGCGGCCACGCCCGCGTTCCAGTTCGACACCAAGACGTCGAAGAAGTTCCGCAACGACTTCTACCAGGTGCGCACCGACCTCTGGCTCGACAACCAGGTGCTGCCCCTGAAGAAGTGGGCGAAGAAGAACTACGGCCAGGCGGTGCGCCTTCAGCCCTACGGCGACAACGGCGCCGCGGTCGACTCGATCCAGGCCGCCGCCAACCTCGACCGGCCCGAGACCGAGACCCTGTGGTTCGGTGACGAGGTGGACAACTACCTGCCCGAGGCGTCCGCGAACCACATGACCGGTACCAAGTGGTACTCGATCGAGGGCTCGGCGGCCCTGAACCAGGCCTACGCGCAGACGCTCCAGGACCAGGTCATCCGCATGAACAAGGCCTACGCGGGCGGTGTGACCAAGCTCGTCTACCACACGTACCCGTCCGACACCGAGTCCTCCTCGGTCTGGCCCGGCTACTCCCTGTTCCCGTCGAGCTTCTCCGGCTCGTGGGGCCCGCGCAACCCCGACTGGGCGTCCGACGCCAAGGCCTACAACGACTACTTCGCCCGCAACCAGCTCGTCCTCACCCAGGGACAGGCCAGGACCGACGTCGCGGTGTACATGCAGAACTACGTGTACCCGCAGCCGTACACCCAGGGGAACCTCCAGTACTGGTCGGACCCGGCGCTGGCGGAGAGCGGCTACACCCGGGACTACGTCGACCCCACCCTGCTCGACCTGCCCAACGCGAAGGTGCGCAACGGACGGCTGGCCACCGACGGCCCCGCCTACAAGGCACTGGTCCTCGACAGCAGCCAGCTGCCCACCGCCGCGGCCTCACGCGACAGCATCCCGGTGGCCACCGCCCGCAAGATCCTCGGCTACGCCAGGGCCGGTCTCCCCGTGATCGTCGTGGGCACGGCTCCCGGTTCGGTCCCCGGCCTGGACGCCAAGGGCGACAAGGCCCTCCAGCCGGTGATCGCCGCACTGCTCAAGCAGCGCTCCGTGCACGTGGTGAAGAACGAGGCGGCGGTCCCCGCCCTCCTCGACGACCTGGGCGTCCAGCCCTCGGCCGAGCCCGCCACCGCCGGTCCGCTCGTCTCCGTGCACCGCTCCGACGCGGACACCGACTTCTACTGGCTGTACAACCAGGGCTCGGTCACCAACGACAGCGAGCCGGCCACCCTCTTCGACCCCGACACCCAGGCCAAGGCGGTCGACACCGACGTCACCCTCCAGGGCCACGGCACGCCCTACCTGCTCAACACCTGGACCGGCGCCGTCACGCCCATCGCCCAGTACACCACCCACCGCGACAGTGTCACCGTGCACGTGTCACTCGCCGGCGACGCCACCGAGGTCGTCGCCCTGACCACCGACCCGAGCCGCCTCACCGGCAAGCACTCCCGCGGCGGCGCCACCCCGCACGTCGTCTCGACCACGGCGGACGCCGCCACCGTCCGCTCCGACGGCAGCCTCGCCGTGGAGGCGGCCGAGGCGGGCACCTACACCACCCGCCTGAGCGACGGCCGTACCGTCAGGACGACCGTCCCCGCGGCGGGTCCGGCCGTCGACCTCACCACCCGGTCGTGGAGCCTGGACGTCCAGGACTGGCAGCCCTCCGCCGCCTACGGAACCACCGGCGCGGCAGCGGTCGGCACCAGCAAGAAGACGGTGCACGTCGACCTCGACAAGCTCACCGCCTGGACCGGGATACCCGAGCTGAAGAACACCTCCGGCGTCGGCACCTACACCACGACGGTGACGCTGCCCGCGACCTGGAACAGCAACACCGGTGCCCGGATCAGCCTCGGCGAGGTCACCGACTCCTACACCCTCACCGTCAACGGCACCCGGGTGCCCACGCCCGACCAGCTCAGCAACACCGCCGACATCGGCCGGTACCTGCACGCCGGGAAGAACACACTGAGCGTCCGGGTCTCGACCACCCTCATCAACCGGCTCCGTACCCTCTCCACCGCCCTGTCCGGCCGCTCCGCCCAGGCCAACGGACTCGTCGGCCCCGTCACCCTCACCCCCTACACCGTCACCAAGGTCGGCTGACGGCCCCGGCTCACGGACACTCACCCGGTCCGGCGACGCGGTAGCCGACCGTGGGCGTCGTGGTGATCAGCGGAGGGCTGCCGAGCTTGCGCCGGAGCCTGCCGACGGTCACCGCGACGGTGTTCGTGAACGGGTCGGCGTTCTCGTCCCGCACCTGTTCCAGCAGCGCCTCCGCGCTGAGGGCGGCCGGGCTCGCCCGCAGCAGGGCGGTGAGGACCTCGAACTCCTTGACCGAGAGGTCGAGCCGTCGCCCGTCCCGGGCGGCGGTGCGCTGGACCGGGTCCAGCTCGACGCCCGCGGCCCGCAGAGTGCGGCCGCGGGCGTACGGGCGTCTGCGGGCCAGCGAGCGCGGCCGGAGCACGAGTTCGGGAAAGCGCAACGGCTTGACCAGGTGGTCGTCGGCGCCCAGGGGCAGCCCGGCGACACGGTCGGCCGGGGTGTCCGCGGCGGTCAGCATCGGCACCATGGGCCGCTCGTCCCGGTCGGTGACCATCCGGCACAGCGTGTCGCCGTGCACCCCCGGCAGATCCCGGTCCAGCACCACCGCGTCGTACGCGCTGGTGTCCAGCTTGGCCGCGCCCTCCAGCCCGTCGTAGGCGACATCCACCGCCATCCCCTGGTCGCGCAGCCCCTCGGCGAGCACGTCGGCGAGCGACCTGGCGTCCTCCACCACGAGCACCCTCACGCAGGCACCTCCGCGCCGTCCGCCCCGGACAGCGTCACCGTGGCCCGCTGGCCGCCCTCGGCGCGGGCCCGCAGATCGAGGGTGCCGCCGTGCGCGTCGACGACCGCCGCGACGATCGAGAGCCCGAGGCCCGCCCCCGCGCCGCCCCCGGTCCGCTCGGGGCCCGGCCGCCGGAACGCCGGGTCAGCCCGGCCACCTGATCGGAGGTCAGCACGGGCCCGCCGTTCTCCACGACCAGCGGCAAGCCGGTCCACCTGGTCCGGTTCGGTCCTGACACGGCGCGCCACGGTCCGGGTCTGCTCGGGCACCGGGCCCGGTTTGGCGAGCGCCACGTCCACCGAGGCCCGCATGGCCGCCAGCGGCGTGCGCAACTCGTGCGAGGCGTCGGCGACGAAGCGCCGCTGCGCGGCGAACGCCCGCTCCAGCCGCTCCAGCAACGCGTCGATCGTGTCACCGAGCCCACGGAGTTCGTTCTGCGGGCCGGACACCGCGAGCCGTTCGTGCAGACTGTCGGCGGAGATCCGGCGGCTGGCCGCCGTCATCGCGCGCAGCGGACGCAGCACGCGCCCGGCGGCGTACCACCCGGGCGCCACCGACAGCAGCCCCTCCACCGGCTCGGCGCTCTACCTCACCCTCGTCGCCCTGCTGGCCCTCGGTGCGGCGACCGCGGTCCGGGACGACGCGGTGGCGACGGGCACGGTGCTCGGGCTGCTGTACCTCTTCCCGCTCCTCGCCCACGTGGTCGCCGACCCGCGGTTGCTCCGGCATCTCGACCAGATCGGCCCGATGCCGGCGGGGCTCGCCGTCCAGGCGACGACGGACCTGGGCGACCTCCCCATCGGCCCGTGGGCGGGCCTGGGCGTACTCGCCCTGTGGACGGCGACCGCGCTCCTCGCCGGCGCCACCCTCCTCAACCTGCGAGACGCCTGACCGACCACCACGACCGACGGACCCCTACGACCGCCCACCGCGACGGAGCGTCCCGGCTGACCGCCAGGACCGACCGCCCCGGCGCTCCTCGCCCGAGGACCGTTCCCGGCTCTCAGGCCTCCGCGCACCCGCAGCTGGCGCGCAGGGTCAGGGACACCGGGAGCAGGATCGACTCGGGCGGCCGGCCGCGGTCTTCGAGGCGCTTGGCCAGCAGGTCGACGGCGAGGTCGCCCAGCCGCTGCATCGGCTGGCGGACCGTGGTCAGCGAGGGGCGGACCATCCGGCCCAGCGGGATGCCGTCGAACCCGGTGACCGCCACGTCCTGCGGCACCCGGACCCCGTTGGCCGTCAGCTCCTCCATACCGCCGACCGCCATCTGGTCGTTGGCGAAGAGCAGCGCCCGCGGGAGTCCGCCGGGCCGGAACGCGAGGCGCTTGACGGCCTCACGGCCGTCCTGCCTCGTCAGGCCCCGCCGTATGTCGGGCTCCTCGGGCACGGGCAGCCCGGCCTCGTCGAGGGCGGCCCGGTACCCGTGGAACCGGGCCTCGGCGTCCGGCGAGTCGGCGGGGCCGCCCACGAAGGCGAGCGCGGTCAGCCCGTGCGCCTCGATCAGGTGCCGGGTCAGTTCGCGCTGGCCCTCGAAGTTCGCGACCTCGACGTGGTCCAGCCCCTGGATCTCCGGCGGGCCGGCCAGCACCACCACCGGCAGGCGCCGGGCGTAGACCTCCAGATCGGCGGCCTCCGCGGTGCGGTCCATCACGGCGAACCCGTCCACCTGGCCGGCCAGCCGCCCCAGCTGGTCCGGCGGGCCGCCGGTCACCGACGCCGAGATCAGCAGGGAGTAGCCGAGCCGCCGGGCGGCGCGTTCCATGCCGCGGATGACCTGGTCGGCGTAGAGGACCTGCGCGTCGTCGTCGTCCCCGGTGGTGTTCTCGGTCTCGGGGTCGGAGTAGTCGGGGAAGCACAGGCCGAGCACCCCGGTGGTCCGGCTGGCCAGACCGCGGGCGCTGCCGCTGGGCACGTAACCGAGCTCCCGGGCGGCGGCCAGCACGCGGTCCCGGGTCTCGGGCCGCACGGTGTCGGGCGTGCGGTAGACCCGGGAGACCGTGGCGATGGAGACGCCGGCCTGCTCGGCGACGTCGTACACCGTGGGGGTGCTCACGCGCTGCACCTGCCGTTCCTGATGTATGCGCTGTCATTGCGTGTGGTCAGAGTACCGCCGACGAAGCCCACGGTGTGTGTCCCCCTCCTGCGGTCGCCGCTCGGCAGGGGACCGCCCGTCTGTCCGATCTCCGCATGTCACCGCAGGTCGCACGCGACTTGAAGGGCGTCGCGGGCGGGCCTGCGGGGTGTGCCGAGATGGCGCAGGCGTCAGATTACAGGTGTGCCCGCGCTGTTCGGGAGCGTGTGTGACGAGGGCGGCAGCGCGAACACCGGGTCCGCGGCCGGGGGGCGGGGTGCGGTCGGCGGTGCCGGCCGGGCGGGTGCGGGGTGCGCCGGGGGAGGGGCGGGAGGGGGTTCCGTCCGGGTGGGGCGTGCTCCGTGCCCGTGATGCCGGCGTGTGCCCGGTGTGCCGTCGGCGCGGCCGGGGCCGGGGCCGGACGGGGGTCCGCTCCTGCGCCCGCACCTCCGCGATCGGAGAAACGCGCAGGTGGGGTGCGGAACGATGGCTGTCGTACCCGGTGATTTTGGGGGCCGGTCGGTGGCGGTGGCGGTGTCTCCGGGCGGGGTGTGGCGGTGTCGCGCGGGGCTGTGGTGGTGCCTGTAACAGGGGTGTCGTACGACGGAAATCAGCGCGCTGTCCGTTATCTCCGAATCCTTGTGACGTCCATCTCTTGTAAGCGGCGAATGTATGCGCTTACACTCCGGACGCAGCCTGGGCCCCCGCAGACCAGGCCGTTCCTCACAAAGAGGACCTCGATGAGGAGGTTTTTTCATCAGATGAAGCGCGCATCCCGGTCCCGGGTCTCCCGGACCCGACTCGCCGCCGCCCTCGGTGTGGCGGCCCTGTTCGTCACCAGCGCATGTACGGCCGACGTATCGGCGTCGGGGTCAGGCTCCTCGGCCGCCTCCGGCACCCTGCTCGTAGGCGGTGACAACGGTTCGCCCACGTTCACGCGGAACTTCAACCCGTTCTCCGCGAACAAGCGCAACCTCACGACGTACATGTACGAGCCGCTGGCGGTGGTGAACAACCTCGACGGCAAGGCCACCCCGTTCCTCGCCTCGTCGATCGAGCAGCCGGACACCAGCACCGTCGTCTACCACGTCCGTGAGGGCGTCAAGTGGTCCGACGGCAAGGCGTTCAGCGCCGAGGACGTGCGCTACACGTTCGAGCTGATGAAGAAGTACCCGGCACTGGACACGCTGGGCGCCTGGCAGCACATCAAGTCGCTCGCGGTGGACGGCCAGAAGGTCACCTTCCACCTGAAGACGGCGGACGCGCCGGCGGCCCAGGTCCTGGACCAGGTGCTGATCGTCCCGCAGCACATCTGGCAGGACGTGAAGAACCCGGCCACCTGGACCAACCCGAACCCCGTGGTCACCGGCCCCTTCACGCTCGACACCTTCACGCCCAACCAGTACACGCTGAAGAAGAACGCCACGTACTGGCAGGCCGACAAGGTCGAGGTCAAGAAGATCGTGGCGCCCGCCGCCAACTCCAACCTCGACATCGTGAACAACGGCTACGACTGGGCCTACACGTTCATGAGCGACGTCGACGTCACCTGGGTCAAGGCGGACGAGGAGCACAACAGCTACTGGTACCCGCCGGGCGGCACCGTCGCCCTGATGCCCAACCTCACCAAGGCGCCCTTCAACGACGTCGACTTCCGCAAGGGACTGTCGTACGCGCTGGACCGCGACAAGATCGCCGACAAGGCCGAGCAGGGCTACGTCAAGGCCGCCGGACAGAACGGCCTGCTGCTGCCCAACTACAAGGACTGGCTGAACTCGTCCATAGCGGACGACGGCAAGATCGAGCAGAACACCTCCAAGGCGCTCGCCGCGTTCGCCAAGGCCGGGTACAAGAAGAGCGGCGGCAAGCTCGTCGACTCCTCCGGCAAGCAGGTCGAGCTCACCATCACCACCGCCAACGGCTGGAGCGACTACCTGCGCGCCGTGCAGGTCGTCCGGCAGGAACTCACCGACCTGGGCATCAAGGTCACCCTGAACCAGCCGCAGGCCGCCGCCTACCAGGAGACCATGCAGAACGGCGACTTCGACCTGCTCGTGGGCAACTTCGGCGGCAGCGGCTCGCTCTACCAGGACTACAACAACCTGCTCAACTCCGGCTTCAAGCAGCCCGTCGGCACCGGCACCTCCGCCAACTTCGAGCGCTACGGCGACGACACCACCGACGCCCTGCTCCAGAAGCTCAAGGCGACCACCGACACCGCCGAGCAGAAGCGGATCGTCGGCGAACTCCAGAAGGTCGTCTACGACCAGGTCCCCGTGCTCTCCCTGTTCTACGGCGGACTGTGGGGCCTCAGCAGCGACAAGAACTTCACCGG
Source organism: Streptomyces sp. NPDC104367 (assembly GCF_055583825.1). Lineage (NCBI taxonomy): Bacteria > Bacillati > Actinomycetota > Actinomycetes > Kitasatosporales > Streptomycetaceae > Streptomyces > Streptomyces sp. NPDC104367. The sequence continues at coordinate 13,948 of NZ_JBVJND010000057.1, forward strand.
CTGGCCCACGGAGAAGAACCCCTACGCATCCCTCATGACCTGGGGTTCCACCCCGCTGCTCGTCCTGACGCACCTCCAGCGCGCCAAGTGACCCTGATCTGACACGGAGAACCCATGCGGTACGCGCTGCGCAAATTCGGGCTGCTGCTCCTGACGCTGTGGGCTGCCATCACCGTCAATTTCCTCCTGCCCCGGCTGATGCCCGGTTCCCCCGCGGACGCGGCCGTCGCCAAGCTCTCCCAGAGCGGCCCGGTGTCCCCAGCGACCCGGGCCGCCATCGAGGCCCAGCTCGGCGTTCCCGGCGGCAGTTGGTGGCACCAGTACACCGACTACCTGAACAACACGGTCCACTTCCGGTTCGGCGTCTCCTACAGCTACTTCCCGGAGTCCGTCTCCGGACTGGTGTCCGGCGCCCTGCCCTGGACCCTGGTGATGGTCGGCCTGGTCACCGTGCTGGCCTTCGTCATCGGCTCGCTGATCGGGGTCGCCGCCGCCTGGAAGCGGGGCACCTGGATGGACTCGCTGCCCACCCTGTCCGGCAGCTTCCTGTCCGCCTTCCCCTACTTCTGGACGGCCCTGCTGGTGCTGTTCTTCCTCGGCTACGTCCAGGGCTGGTTCCCGACGTCCGGCGCCTACTCGGCCGGCGCCCTGCCCAACTGGTCGCTGTCGTTCGTCGGGGACGCCCTCGAACACGCCTGGCTGCCCGCGCTGACCATCCTGGTCACCTCGGTCGGCGGCTGGATCCTCGGCATGCGCAACACCATGATCGGCACCCTGGGCGAGGACTACGTGACCTTCGCCGAGGCCAACGGCCTGCACGGGCGGACCGTGGCGCTGCGCTACGCCGCCCGCAACGCCCTGCTGCCCAACCTCACCGGCTTCGGCCTGGCCCTGGGCGGCGTGGTCGGCGGCTCCCTCCTGGTGGAGCAGGTCTTCCACTACCCGGGCGTCGGCTACCTCCTCTACAACGCGGTCACCAACCACGACTACCCGCTCATGCAGGCCCTGTTCCTGATGATCACGGTCAGCGTGCTCATCGCCAACTTCGTCGTGGACGTGCTCTACGGCGTCCTCGACCCCAGGACGAGGCGGTGACCGGCATGACCACCGACATCCCGACGGACCAGCAGCAGAAGACTCCCACCATGTCCGAGACCCCGCCCTCCGCCTACCGGCGCCCCAACCCGCTGCGTGTCGCGGGCCGTTCGTTCGCGACGGTCTGGCAGAACGGCAAGGCCCGGGTCGGCCTCGTCATCCTCGCGGTGTTCGTGCTGATCGCCGTGTTCGCCCCGGTGCTGGCCCCCTACGACCCGCACGACAACGACTTCGCCCGCAACATGGGCGGCAGCGGCGCCCACCTCCTCGGCACCACCGGCGCCGGCGAGGACGTCCTGTCCCAGCTCCTGTACGGCGCCCGGGTGTCCATCACCGTCGGCCTGGTGGCCGGCGGACTGTCCACCCTGGTCGCCGTCGTGGTCGGCCTCAGCTGGGGCTACCTGCGCGGCTGGACGGGCGACGTCGTCAACTTCGTCGTCAACCTGTTCCTGGTCGTCCCCGGCATGCCCCTGATGATCATCATCGCGGCCTACCTCCAGGACGGCGGTCTGCCGATGATCGTCCTGGTCGTCGTCATCACCGGATGGGCCTGGGGCGCCCGGGTGCTGCGCGCCCAGACCCAGTCCCTGCGCTCCCGCGACTTCGTCACCGCCGCCCTGTTCAGCGGGGAGAGCGCGACCCGCGTGGTGTTCCGGGAGATCCTCCCGAACATGACCTCGATGATCGCCGGGTCCTTCTTCGGCGCGGCGACCGCCGCCGTGCTCGCCGAGTCGGGCCTGTCCTTCCTCGGCCTCGGCGACCCGGGCACCGTCAGCTGGGGCTCGATGCTCTACTGGGCGCAGAACTCCAACGCCCTGCTCACCGGCCAGTGGGTGGTGCTCTTCGCCCCCGGTCTGTGCGTGGCCCTGCTCGCCACCGCGATGACCCTCGTCAACTTCGGGGTGGACGGCCTGAGCAACCCCCGCCTCAGGGAAGGAGCCGGCCGATGAGCCTGCTGGAGGTCGACGACCTGACCGTCGTCTACGAACCCCGGGGCGCCACGCCCACCCGTGCCGTCAAGAACGCCACGTTCCGCATCGAGCAGGGCGAGTTCGTCGGCCTGGTGGGGGAGTCCGGGTCGGGCAAGTCCACCCTCGGCTTCGCCCTGACCCGGCTGGCCAAGCCGCCGGCCCGGATCGAGCACGGCCGCATCCTCTTCGACGGCACCGACATCGCACGCCTCGACGCCGAGGACCTGCGCAGGCAGCGCCACGGCGGCTTCGCGATGGTGCTCCAGTCCGGCATGAACGCCCTCAACCCGGTGCGCACCATCGCCCACCACTTCGGGGACGTCTTCGCCGCGCACGGCCATGTGCCCCGCGCCCGCCGCCGCGCCCGCGCCGCCGAACTCCTCGACCGGGTCGAACTGCCCGCCTCCGTCCTGGACCGCTACCCGGGCGAACTCTCCGGCGGCATGCGCCAGCGCGTCTCCATCGCCCTGGCCCTCTCGCTGGAGCCCCGGCTGATGGTCTTCGACGAGCCCACCACCGCACTCGATGTGATGGTGCAGCACGCCGTCATGCGCACCATCCGCGAACTCCAGGCCGCGGAGGGCTTCACCGCCGTCCTCATCAGCCACGACCTCGGCGTGGTCCTGGAGTCCACCGAGCGCGTGATGGTGATGAAGGACGGCGAGATCGTCGAGGACGGCACCTCCCGCCAGATCTTCGAGGACCCCCGCCACCCCTACACCCGCATGCTGCTCGGCCACTACGCCGACCCGCGCGCCGAGGTCGTCGAACTGCCCGGCCTCGCCGTCCGCGGGACCGCACCCGGCACGACGGACACGGCGACCGCACCCGCGCGGGAGCAGGCCGCCCCGCCCGCCGTACCGGAGGGCCGCGACGCGACCGACGGCACCGGCCCGGCCACCGCCGCCGAGACGTCCGGGGCCGCCTCCGCCCAGCACGGCCCCCGGGGTACCCGGAGCACCGGCGGGCGCCTGCGGCGCGCCGCCCAGCAGGCCGTCGTCGTGGACCAGGTCACCAAGACCTACCCGCCGCCGCGCCGCGGCGAGGCCCCGGTCACCGCGGTCGGGGACGTGTCGTTCCGGCTGGAGCCCGGCCAGGCCATGGCACTCGTCGGCCAGTCCGGCTCCGGGAAGTCCACCATCGCCAAGCTGATCACCGGCGTGGAGCGGCCCAGCAGCGGCACCGTCCGCTTCGGCGACCTCGACATCGGCACCCTGCGCCGACGCGGCCTCAAGCAGCTCCACACCGACGTGCAGATGGTCTTCCAGGACCCCTACGCGGCCCTGAACCCGCTGCACACCGTCGAGTACACGCTGACCAGGCCGGTCGTGAACTTCACCGGCCTCAAGGGCGCCGACGCCCGGCGCCGGGTCCTCGAACTGCTCGACGTGGTCGGTCTCAACCCGGTGGAGCGGTTCGCCGCCAAGCTGCCGCACGAACTCTCCGGCGGCCAGCGCCAGCGCGTGGTCATCGCCCGCGCCCTGGCCGGCGACCCCCAGGTCCTCATCGCGGACGAACCGGTCTCCATGCTGGACGTCTCGCTGCGCGCCGGGGTGCTCGCCCTCCTGGAGGACCTGCGCGTCCAGTTCGGCGTGTCGCTGCTCTACATCACCCACGACCTGCTCTCGGCCCGCGTCATCACCGACCGGATCATGGTGCTGCACCAGGGCCGGGTCGTGGAGTCCGGCGACACCGCGCAGGTGCTGCGCTTCCCCCAGGACGACTACACCACCCGGCTGCTCGACTCCATCCCGCAGCCCGCCCGGCGCTTCGCCGAAAGCGGCAGCGGCAGCGGCAGTGGTAGCAGCGGCGGCAGCGCGGCGCCGGCCGACAGGGGTGGCCGATGACCGCGCCCGTCCCCGGCACCCCGTTCTCCGTCCTGCCCGTACCGGACGGCGTCGAGGTCCTCGGCCTGCCGCTGCCGGCCGGCGTGCTGACCGCGCTGCGCGCCCGGCCCGCCGGACCCGCCCGCGGCGTCGCGCTCCTGGTGCCCGGGTTCACCGGCTCCAAGGAGGACTTCCTCGACCTGCTGCCGCTGCTCGCCCGGCACGGCTGGGACGCCTGGGCGTACAGCCAGCGCGGCCAGGGCGACTCGGCCGGGCCGGTGGGCGAGGAGCACTACACCCGGGACCACTTCGCGGCCGACGCCGTCGCCGTGACCCGTACGGTCCTCGCCGCGACCGGCGCCGACCGGGTCCACCTGCTCGGCCACAGCTTCGGCGGCACCGTCGCCCAGGCCGCCGTACTCGCCGAACCCGGCCTGTTCGCCGACCTGACCCTGCTGTGCTCCGGACCGCACGGCTGGCCCGGCCGCAAGGCCGCGGAGGAGTCCCGGCTGCGGGCCGCCGCGGGGCGCGTCGACCTGTGGAGCCTGGACAACCCGGAGCGGGCGGTCCGCGCCGACCGGGACCCCGGCTTCCTCGACCCGCTGGAACGCTTCCTGCGCGAACGCTCCCTGCACACCCCGGTCGACCAGCTGCTCGGCGCCATCGCCGTGCTGGCCGACCCCACCGACCACACCGAGGCGCTCGCCGCCACCGGTGTACCGGTGCTCGTCGCGCACGGCGTCGACGACGACACCGCCTGGCCCCAGACCTGGCAGCGCCGCTCGGCGCGCCTGCTCGGCGGCCGCTACGAAGTCATCCCGGACGCCGGGCACCTGCCCAACTCCGAGAACCCGCGGGTCACAGCCGACCTGCTGGACGACTTCTGGACCCGCTGAGCCGGGACCACCCAGACCGGGTGCGGTGGCGGCACGCGTCCTGACCCGCGTTCCGCCACCGCATCCCAGACCTTCCCCCACCGCCAGACCCGAACGAGGTTTTCCCGTGCTGCACTTCCCCGACGGTTTCCTGTGGGGCGCCGCCACCGCCGCCCACCAGATCGAGGGCAACAACGTCAACAACGACTGGTGGCCCCGCGAGCACGCCGCCGGCACCAGCATCGTCGAGCCCTCCGGCGACGCCTGCGACAGCTACCACCGCTTCCGCGAGGACATGACCCTGCTGCGGGACGCGGGCCTGGACACCTACCGCTTCTCCATCGAGTGGAGCCGCATCGAGCCCGAGGAGGGCTTCGTCTCGCGGGCCGGCATCGACCACTACCGGCGCATGGTCGACACCGCGCTGGAACTCGGCATCACCCCGATGGTCACCCTGATGCACTTCACCGTGCCGCGCTGGTTCGCCGACGAGGGCATGTGGCGTTCGCCCAAGGCCGCCGACCGGTTCGCCCGCTACACCGAGCTGGCGCTGCCCGTCCTCGGCGACGACGTCAAGTGGGTCTGCACCATCAACGAGCCCAACATCGCCGCGATGATCGCGGGCGGCGAGGACCCGGCCAACCTGGTCGCCTACGGTCTGCCCGCGCCGGACCTCAAGGTCGCCGACACCCTGCTGGACTGCCACCGCCGCTCCCGCGAGGTGCTCTCCTCGGTCGGCGGCATCCGCTCCGGCTGGACCGTCGCCACCCAGGCCTTCCAGCCCGAGCCGGGCTGCGAGCAGGCCGCCCACGACTACGGCTACCACCGCGACGACTGGTACCTGGAGGCCGTCCGCGGCGACGACTGGGTCGGCGTCCAGGCCTACACCCGCACGATCATCGGCCCCGACGGCCCGCGCCAGGTGCCCGACGGCGTCGAGACCACCCTCACCGGCTGGGAGTACTACCCCAAGGCCCTGGAGGAGGGCGTGCGTTCGGCGTGGGAGAAGACCGGCGGCGTGCCCGTCTTCGTCACCGAGAACGGCATGGCCACCGCCGACGACAACCGCCGGATCGACTACACCCGCGGTGCCCTCAACGGCCTCCACGCGGCCATCGAGGACGGCATCGAGGTCGCCGGCTACCTGCACTGGAGCCTGCTCGACAACTACGAGTGGGCCTCCGGCTACCGGCCCACCTTCGGCCTGATCGCCGTGGACCGCCAGACGTTCGTGCGCACCCCCAAGCCGTCCCTGGGCTGGCTCGGCTCGGTCGCCCGCGCCAACGCCGTCGAGGAGGACCCGCAGCCGTGACCGCACATCCGGCCGGGGAGCCCCGCGCCGTTGCCGATGCCGTGGCCGGGCTGGACCTGGAGACCAAGGTGCGGATGCTCACCGGGGCGACGCCGTGGCGTCTGCATCCGCTGCCCGCGCTCGGCCTGCGCCCCCTGGTGTTCTCCGACGGCCCCGCCGGGGTCCGCGGCACGGGCGAGATCCCCGGCTGGACCACGGCCGCCCTGCCGTCCCCGACCGCGCTCGCCGCGACCTGGGACGAGGAGGCGCTCGCCCGCGCCGGGCGGCTGCTCGCCGCCGAGGCGCGGGCCGCCGGGGTGGACGTGCTGCTGGCTCCGCTGGTCAACCTCCAGCGGACGCCGGTGGCCGGCCGCCACTTCGAGTACTTCTCCGAGGACCCGCTGCTCACCGCCCGGCTCGCCGCCGCCCTGGTGAGCGCCCTCCAGGCCGAGCGGGTGGCCGCCTGCGCCAAGCACTTCGTGGCCAACGACTCGGAGACCGCCCGCACCTCGTACACCGCGAGGCTCGACGAGCGCACCCTGCGCGAGGTCTACCTCGCCCCCTTCGAGCACCTGGTGCGCGAGGCCGGCGTGTGGACGGTCATGTCCGCCTACTCCGGCGTCGACGACGGTGTGGAGGCGGCACCGGCCGGCTCCCACCACCGGCTGCTGACCGGCGTCCTCAAGGACGAGTGGGGCTTCGACGGGGTCGTGGTCAGCGACTGGGCCGCCACCACCGAGACCGTCGGCCCCGCCCTGGGCGGCCTTGACCTGGCGATGCCGGGCCCGCTCAGCCCCTGGTCCAGGGAGCTGGCCGAGGCGGTGCGCACCGGCGCCGTCCCCAAGGCCCTGGTGGACGACAAGGTACGGCGGATCCTGCGACTGGCCGGCCGGGTCGGCGCCCTCGGCCCGGACGGCGCCGACGCCACGGAGGCGGCCGCGCCCGTCGCCGCGTACACCCTCGGCTCCCGTGCCCCGGAGCCGGCGAACACCGGCGGACCCGCCCGTGCCGCCCGGTACGCGGACACCCTGCGGGAACTGGCGGCCGCCGCCATGGTCGTCCTGCGGCGCCCGGCCGACGGCGGCCTGCCGGTCACGGCCCCCGCCGACGTGCGGCGGATCGCGCTGATCGGCCCCAACGCCGTCACCGCCTTCGCGCAGGGCGGCGGCAGCGCCTTCGTCCAGCCGCCCTACGTGGTCGGCTTCGACGAGGGACTGCGGGCCGCGTTCCCCGGCGCCCGGGTCACCGTCGAACAGGGCGCCGACGCGGGCCGCAAGCTGCCCGACGTCGACCCCGCCGTGGTCCGCGGCACCCCGACGGTGGAACTGCTGGACCGCGCGGGCGACGTCCTCGGCTCCCTGCCCCTGGACCACTGGGAAGGCACCGTCCGGGACTTCGGCCCCCACGACGCGGAGGCGGAGACGCTGCGGCTCACCGTCGACCTGCTGCTGAAGGAGCCCGGCGAACACCTCGTCGAGGTCGGCGTGGTAGGCCGCCACAAGGTGACGGTGGACGGCCGGACGGTCGCCACCGGCACCTGGGAGGCCGACGGCACGGCCGCCGTCCTGAACTCCTCCACCAACCTGCCCGACGGCACGCCCTGCGCGGTCCTCGTCGGCGACGTGCCGCGCACGGTCCGGGTGGTGGCGGAGCTCCAGCGGCTGCGGTCACCGGAGTTCGGCGACATGTTCCGCGGTGTGCTGCGCCACGGCACCCCCGGGCCGGGCCCCGAGGCGCTGCTGTCCTCGGCCGTCGCGGCGGCCGAGGAAGCCGACCTCGTGGTCCTCGTCGTCGGTACGACCGAGGAGGTCGAGTCGGAGGGCTGGGACCGCGACTCGCTGGCCCTGCCCGGCGACCAGGACGCCCTGGTCGAGGCGGTGCTGTCGGTCGCGCCCGACGCGATCGTGGTCGTCAACGCGGGCGCGCCCGTCCAACTCCCCTGGCTGGAGCGGGCGGCCACCGTCCTGTGGTCGTGGTTCCCCGGACAGGAGGCGGGCCACGCGCTGGCCGACGTCCTCACCGGCCGCACCGAACCCGCGGGCCGGCTGCCGTGGACACTCCCGGGGCCCGACCCGCTCGTGCCCTCGGTCGTCCCCGACGCGGACGGGGTGCTGGACTACACCGAGGGCCTGCACCCGGGCTACCGCGGCTGGCTGCGGGCGGACCGCGCACCGGCCGCGCCGTTCGGGCACGGGCTCGGCTGGACGGACTGGACCTACGGCCCGGCATCCGCCCGCCCGGCCGCCGACGGCACGGTCACGGTGACGGTCGACGTCACCAACTCCGGCCCCCGGCAAGGCTCCGAGGTCGTCCAGGTCTACCTCTCCGCCCCCGCCGGCGGACCGGACCGCCCCGCCCGCTGGCTGGCCGGCTTCGCCCGGGTCGGCACGGCACCCGGCACGACCGAACGCGTCGGGATCCGGCTGGCCCGCCGCGCCTTCGAGGTCTGGAACCCGGGCAGCGCGGGCTGGGAGATCCCGCCCGGCACGTACACCGTGCACGTGGGCCGCTCGGTCACCGACGTCCGGAGCACCTGCTCGGTCACCTGCCCGGCATCCGGCTGACCGGACGGCGCGTGCGGCGGGCACGGGTCACAGGGACCCGCGTCCGCCGCACAGAGGGTGGGGCGCCCGGCCGTCAGTTGGTGTAGACGGAGGGAGAACCGCTGACGCTGCTGTCGACGACAGGGGCGTAGGCGGCCGTGAAGTACCCGCTGGAGTTGCACAGCGACGAACCGGACGTCTTGGTGAAGACCTGGTTCGTGAAGGTCAGGCTGTTGTCGGTGTTGGAGCTCACCGCGGCGAGGCTGGAGGCCTGGTAGACGCAGGTGACGGTGCCCAGCAGGGTGGAGAGCACCACCGTGGACTGGATGGTGCTGCCCGAGGCCGGGGCCACCGTCACGGCGCCGGCCGAGGTGGCCGACGTGGTGTAGGGCAGGTTGTTGACGGTGACGCTCTGCACACCGGTGACACCGAGGACGTTGCTGGTGCAGCCGCTGAAGGTCTGGGCGGTCGCGGACTCGGTCGCCGTCCCCGGAGAGGCCGGGTTCGACGTCACCGTGGCGGTCAGCGTCGAGCCGGTGCAGGTGATGCCGGTCGAGCCGCCGCTGGCGGTGGCGAGCGACGCCTTGGTGCCGCTCGACAGCGAGGCGGTGAGCACGTCACCGACGGCGACGGCGGTGCCGCCGGCGCTGCCGTAGGTGAGCACCGAGCTGGCCGCGGAGGCGGAGGCGGCCGGGAGGAACGTCAGGGCCGACAGGGCGGCGGTGACGGCTAAGGCGGAGACGGCGTATCTGCGCATGCGGGTGTCCTCTTTCGGGCGTGCGGGTGTGACGCGGAAGGGGCCGCGGTCCCGGAGGTGGAACGGGGACGGTGACCCGGCATGGTTGTCCCCCCGGAGGGGGAGAACCGGACCGGTGCGCGTTGCTGATGGCCGACCCGGCGTCAGGAACGCCGGTGTGCTTGTTGGCGTCTTGCGGGTGCGTGACACTGACGGATCCGGCGGGTCGTCCGGCCGCCGGTTCCGCGTGAGAAGAAAACCTGTGAAGGTTGTAAACCTGACGAGTATTCAACGTCAAGGCGTAATACGTGAGTTCATGAGGAAGGGCGTGATATGGCAGCAGTTCCGTCGATGCCGCCTGCCCTGGTGCTGCCCGGCACCCGCAAGGGGCGCGACCCGGAGCGCTCGCTGCGGCGCGGTCCGCGCCGCACCTCGCCCGAGGCCGTCGCCGCCAACCAGCGGGACCGGCTGCTGGACGGGTTCGTCCGCACCGTCGCCCAGGTCGGCTACGCCCGCACCCGGGTCAGCGACATCTGCCAGGCGGCCGGGGTCACCAGACCGGTCTTCTACGAGCTCTTCAAGGGCAAGGAGGACGCCTTCCTCGCCGCCCACCAGCACGGCACCTCGCTGGTCTTCGCCGCGATGGAGGAGGCCCATGCCACCGCCCCGGACTGGCCGGGGCAGATCCGCGCCGGACTCGGCGCGCTGCTCCTGATCCTCGCCGAGGCACCCGCGTTCGCGGCGATGGCGATCGTGGAGATCGACGCGGTCGGACCCGCCGGACGCGAGGCCCGGGAACATCTGCTGACCCGCTTCCGGGACTACTTCACCGACCTGCCCGCCATGGAACTCCCCGTCCCCGAGCAGGAGTTGGTCGACACGGTGGTCGGAGGGGTGTACTCGGCGATCTACCGCCGGATAGCCGCCGGCCGGACCGCCGAACTGCCCGACCTGCTGCCCGGCCTGGCCTTCTCCGTGCTCGCCCCGTTCCTCGGACCGGAACGCGCCGCCGCCTGCCTGGCCGACCCGCCCCCCGCCACCGGCCCCCTCCCGGCCTGCCTGAACCCGGAGCCCTGAACCCGGAGCCCCGGGCGCGAGGTCCGCCCCGGAGCAGGCCGAGGTCGTCGAGTTCCTTGTGGAGGCCGGCGCGTGTGCCCTCGGGCCGCTGTTCCGGTGCACCACCGGACACCGCCCGGCCGGCATCCCCGCCCGAGCCGTCCCGTGCGCGCCGGTCCCGACGGAGTACCCGACCCCACCACCATGATCCGGCGTCCGCGACCGGAACCCGCCGCCGGCCGGGTGCCCGCCGCTGCCGTCGGGCACCCGCCTTCGGGCTCAGAAGTCGTCGGCGCCGTTGCGGAGTTCGGGCGTCCAGTAGCCGGTGAGCGCCTTCGCCGGGTCGGCGGCGATGCCTTCGCTGCCGGGCGCCTCGACGGTGATGACCGTCGCGTCGTCGCCCTCCAGCGTGACGGAGAACGCCGACACGGGCTCGTTCTCCTCGTCCGCGCCGCCGTCCGACACCTTCAGCACCGCGTACGCCGGGGCCCCCGCCGCCAGCACGACGGCCGTCGCCGGCTTGCTCTTCGCGACCGCCGGGACATCCTGCTTGTGGCTCTCCAGGAGCTGGACGTGCGGGAAGCCCGCCAGGCGGCACGCGTGCCCGGACGTGTTCTTCGCCGTCAGAACCAGGTGCGTGTACGGCGGACCGTCCTGCGTGGCGGCGCTGACGGTGACGTCACCGGCCGTGCACACCGGGGTGGAGCCGGCCGCCTGCCCGCCGGCCGAACCCGAGGAGCCCTGCGATCCGGTCGAACCGGTCGTTCCCGTCGATCCGGTCGCCCCCGCCGAACCGGTCGTCGCCGACGTGCCCTCGGCCTTGTCGGCCGCCGCCGACCCGCTCGCCGACGAGGCCGTCGCGGAGGCCGCGCCGCTGTCGTCGGCCCCCTGGCAGGCGGTGAGGGAGAGGGCGAGTGCCGCGCCGGCGACGGCGAGCAGGGCGGGACGGCGCAGAAGAGAGTTCATGAAGGGGTTCCCCGATGAAGTGGTGCGGAGCCGCGGGCCGTTGCCGGCGGCCAAGGTGATCAGATCGGTGCTGCACGGTCCGGACCGCCCCGCCCCGTCCGGTGACGGACAGCGGGGCGGGCACGAACGCGTGTCCTCAGTCGATCACCAAGTGCCTTCCTCTCCCAGGCAGTTCACCCGGCAGAACTACCGTCCGTCATACTTCTGCCGGTGGCTCCCGCAGGTGGAGCCGGACGAACGGGGCTTCAACAGTGCGCGGTGCCACGCCTGCCGGCGGCGACTTCGGGCAGCGGCTGCGCCGGCTGAGGACGCGCGCGGGCCTCAGCCAGGAGGCCCTCGCCCACGCGGCCGGGGTCAGCGTCAGGGCACTGGCGGACATGGAACGCGGGCGCACCCGGGGGCCGCAGCGCCGTACCGTCCGGGCACTGGCCGAAGCGATGGGTCTGGACGGCGACGAGGCGGCCCACCTGGAGGACTCCGCCGCCCAGGGCCGCCCGCGCCCCCGCACCGCCGACGGCCCGGCCGCGCACTCCATCCTGGCCCTCCCGCGGGACCTCGGGGACTTCACCGCGCGCGCCCCCGCCCTCGCCCGGCTGCTGGAACTCGCCCACGACGCCGAGGACGGCCGGCCGGCGGTCACCGTCGTCACCGGTCAGCCGGGGCTGGGCAAGACGGCGTTCGCCGTGCACGCCGCGCACCGCCTCGCCCCGCACTTCCCCGACGGGCAGTTCGCCCTGGACCTGCGCGGCATGGACCCCGAGCCCACCCCGCCCCGGGACGCGCTGTCCCGGCTGCTGGGCGCGATGGGCGTCGCCGACGGCGCGATACCGGCCGGCACCGACGACCGCGCGGGCCTGTGGCGCTCGCTGGCCGGCGACCGGCGCCTGCTCCTGCTGCTCGACAACGCCGCCGACGAGGACCAGGTCCGCCCCCTGCTGCCCGGCACCGGACCGTCCCTGACGCTCGTCACCAGCCGCCACTCGCTGGCGGGTCTGGAGTCCGTCCACCGCAGCGACCTGGCGCTGCTGCGCCGCGAGGAGGCGGTCGAACTCCTCACCCGCATCCTGGGCCCGGAACGCGTCCAGGCCGAGGCACAGGCCGCGCGGGACCTCGCCGACCTGTGCGGACATCTGCCGCTCGCCGTCCGGATCGCGGGCCAGCGGCTGCTGAGCCGGCCCCACGAACGGCTCGGCAAACTCGCCGCCCGCCTCGCCGCCGAAGGACGGCGCCTCGACGGCCTTCGGGCCGGCAGCCTGCAGGTGCGCGCCGCCTTCGCGCTCTCCTACCGGCAACTCGCCCCGGAAACGGCGACCTTCCTGCGCCGGGCCGCACTGGCCGCCGGTGCGGACCTCAGCCCCGAGACCGGCGCGCTGCTGGCCGGGCTGTCCCACGACGAGGCCTACGCCTGTGCCGAGGAACTGACCGATGCCGGACTGCTCCAGAGCGCCCCCGACGCCGAGCGGTACCGCTTCCACGACCTGCTCAGGCTCTACGCGGCGGAGCAGACCGCGACCGAGGACGGCCCCGGCGACCGCGCCGCCGCCCTCGACCGCACCGACCGCTGGATGCTGCGCCGGGCCACCGCCGCCGCGCTCCACTTCGAGGTCGACCCGGCGCCGGCCGCACTCCACGAGGACCCGGACCCGGACACGGCCCCCGTCGGCCGGGACGAGGCGCGCGCCTGGCTGGAGGCCGAGCGGGCCCAGTGGCTCGCCGCACTGCGCCGGGCCCACGAGCAGGGCCGGCACCGGGAGGTCCTGGACACGGCGGAGGCCATGCACTGGTTCTCCGACGTCACCCAGCACTGGGAACACTGGGTCGAGGTGTTCGCGTGCGCCGCCGACTCCGCCCGCGCACGGGGCAGCCGACGGGAGGAGGCGGTCCACCTCAACTACCTCGCCTGGGCCCACAACCTCTGCGTCCACGACCCCGACGCCGCCCTGACCTCCGCCGACGCCGCGCTCACCGCCGCCCGCGACTGCGGGGACGGCCTCCAGGAGGGCTGGGCGCTCGGCTACGGCGCGGGCGCGCTGCACCGGCTGGGCCGGACCGAGGAGGCCCACGAGCGGCTGCGCCGGTCCGCCCGCCGCCTCGCCGCCCAGGACTCCCCGCAGGCCCGGCTGGCCGAACTGACCATCCTCAACACCCTGGGCACCCTGCTGCGGCAGACGGGCCGGGCGGCGGAAGCCCTCGACATCCACCGCCGCAGCGAACGGATCTGCCGGGCGGGCGTGCCGGGCCGAACGGCCGAGCTGATCGGCCTCTACCACGCGGTCGCCCGGCAGCAGATCGGCAACGACCTGGCGGCCCTGGAGCGCTGGCACGAGGCCGAACCGCCCCTGCGGCAGGCACTCGCCGACTTCGAGGCCGCCCAGATGCCGGCCTGGGCCGAACAGGCCCGGCTCGACCTGGGCAGGGCACTCGCCGCCACGGGACACCCCGAGGCACGGCAGACGCTCCTCGCCGCCCGCGACGCCCTCGCCGCGCTGAGAAGCCCGCGACAGGTCGAGGCGGCCGCCGCCCTCGCCGACCTCGAACGGACATCCGCCGTCGGGTGAGACCGGCGGCCCGGCCCCCGCCCCCGTCAGGGCTTGCGGGCCACTCCGCCGTAGAACCCGGCCTGGGCGTCGGTGATGTCGGCCAGCGGCTGGTCCGGTTCCGGGTGCCAGCGATGGGTCACGGCCAGCCCGGGCGGCAGCAGCTCCAGCCCGTCGAAGAACCGGAGGATCCCGGCCCGGGAGCGCAGCTGGATCGGGATGCGGGCGCGGACGTACACGTCCTGGGTCCGGGCCATGCCCACCGGGTCGAAGTCGGTGGTGCCGTGGCTCAGGGTGAGGAAACTGCCGGCCGGCAGGGCGTCGAGCAGGTCGCGCACTATGCCGTGCGCGCCGTGGTCGTCCGGCACGAAGTGCATCAGCGCGCACAGGCTCAGTGCGATCGGCCGCCCGAAGTCGAGGGTCGCGCGGGTCTCGACGGCCTCCAGGATGGCCCGCGGGTCCCGCACGTCCGCCTGTACGTAGGCGACCCGCCCCTCGGGCGCGCCGTGCAGCAGCGCCCGGGCGTGGGCCAGGACGATCGGGTCGTTGTCGGCGTAGACCACCCGGGCCTCGGGAGCCTGCGCCTGCGCGACCTGGTGCAGGTTCGGCTCGGTCGGTACGCCGGTGCCGATGTCGAGGAACTGCCGCACCCCGTGGTCACGGGCCAGCACCCGCACGGCCCGGTGCATGAACAGCCGGTTGGCGCGGGCGAAGGTACGGGCGTCGGGGGTGTGGCCGAGCACCTGCTCCGCCGCCTCCGCGTCCACCGGGTAGTGGTCCTTGCCGCCCAGGTAGTAGTCGTACATGCGGGCGGGGTGCGGCTTGCTGGTGTCTATGGGCGCCTGCCCACGACCTGACTCCGCTAACAAAAGCGCTCTCCTCGGCTCTGCACGGCGGGCACTCGCCCTGGTCCCGGCGGGTATGGAGCGTCACCCGCAGCGCACCCTACCGGTCATGAGCCGGTCATGAGCCCGTCATGAGGTCGAACCGAGTCCCGGTTCGCTCTCCGGCGGGCAGGGGAACCGGCCGTCCGGGCCCCAGTGGGTGACGGGGTCCGCGCTCGTGGCCAGGGCGCCGCACGTGAGGTCGGTGACGGTGGTACCGGCCGGGGTGATCTCCCGGATGTGGACCTCCTTGCCGTGCGGGTACTTGTCGCCGTTGCCCAGCGTCATGATGCCGGACTGGCCGACGTAGTCCCGCACGCCCGGCGACTGGAGGAAGGTGACGACCGCGCTCGGGGTGAAGTCCGGGTCGGTCCCGGAGATCTCGGTCATCACCCCGAAGAGGATCTTCACGGCGTCGTAGCCGGCCGCCGCGTCGCTGTCGGTGGAGACCCGGTACGCCGCCCGGAAGCTCCGCGCGAAGGGGCCGTCGGGGTCGGGCTGGCTGAACTGGCTGTAGAACAGCGTGAGGGAGCCGTAGTTCTGCGGCATCAGCTCCGGGTGCAGCACCAGGTCCGGTGCCGAGCTCTCGGCCAGCACCGCCACACGGCCGCCGCGCGTACGGCAGTTCTTGTCGCCCTGGAGGTAGTAGAAGAGGTCGTGCATGACGCTGGAGCGGCCGGCGTACAGCACGAAGCCGTCGGTCTGACGGACGAGGGTGCACACGTTCGCGGCGACGGCCGGAGTCTGGCTGCCGCCGTCCGACTCCCGGTAGGGGACCAGCCGCACCGGGCCCGAACCGGCGTAGTCCGAGCGGAACTTGGCCATGAGGTCGGCGCTGAAGTAGGTGTCGTTCGGGTCGAAGACGACGATCGCGGCCGGTGCCTTGCGGCCGGGCGCGGACCTCGTCAGGGCGTGCAGCTCGGGGGAGAGGCCGGCGAAGGACGCCATGACGTGGGCCACGCGTTCGTCGGGCGGCGACAACTGGAAGTACGACACCGGGGAGTTCCCGCCGACCATGGCCTGGCCGGTGACCCCGGTGCCGAGCACCGGGATTCCCCGGGCGCCCAGTTCGACGGCGGCCTGGAGCGACTCGGGGCGGCTCTGGGTGAGGCCGAAGACGGCGGCGATGCGGTCCCGGGCCGTCCGGTCGACGATCATCCGCGAGACGTCGGTGCGGCTGAGGTTCTTTGTGTTGAGGCCGCCGAGCGAGCCGTAGTGGAAGTACTCGCCCGCGTTCGCCACCAGCAGTCGCACCGGCACCTGGTGCTTGAGGTTGAGGGAGTTGACCTCCTTCTGGGCGAGCAGCGCCCCGCGCAGGATCTGCAGACCGGTCGGCACGGTGCGCCGGGACTGCGACCCGACGCTCAGCGGTGCGAAGAAGACCAGGGTCCGGTACGGCTTGGACCGGTCGACCCGCGCGTTCTGACTGCCCAGGGTCCGCTCCAGGTCCCGCAGTTGGGACGCGTACAGGCCGTGCGCGAGATCGCAGCCGTCGCTGCCGTCGGTCAGTCCGACCACCTCGCCGGTCCTGACCCGCAGACAGGACGCGACCGGCGCGCCCCTGCCGTCGTCGGCCGCGGCGGGCGACTTCGGCGGCATCACCACGTACCAGACGGCACCGGCGGCCAGCAGCAGCGCCGTCGCGGCCGCGACGGGCCGGGACCAGCCCTGGTGGCGACCGCCCCGCACCCGCACGGTGGGACGCACGGCCAGCCGGTCGGCGGCGCTGCCCCGGTCCGAGGCACGCGGCAGCACCACCGTGTGCACGGCCCGAGCCGGCCGCCCGGCGGCCCCGGACGCGTAGAGCGCGGCGATCTCCCGGGCCTGGTCCGGCGCATCGCCCTGGCCCGCCGGCCGGGCGGCGTACGGCGGGACGTCCGCGGTGCCCGCGCCCAGCACCAGCAGCGGGCAGTCGGGGGTGTCCTCGGCCACGTCGGCGAAGGTGTCGAGGAATCGGCGGCTGGGTGTTCCCTCGGCACCGACGTCCGGCAGCAGCACCACGAAGGACCAGGGCCGCCGTGGCCCGCGCCGGCTCC
The DNA here is from genome assembly GCF_055583825.1 of Streptomyces sp. NPDC104367. Taxonomy (NCBI): domain Bacteria; kingdom Bacillati; phylum Actinomycetota; class Actinomycetes; order Kitasatosporales; family Streptomycetaceae; genus Streptomyces; species Streptomyces sp. NPDC104367. Next base: position 30,764 of record NZ_JBVJND010000057.1, read on the forward strand.
AGAACGGCGGCCGGGCCGCCCTGGCCAGGTCGCGGATGAGCGCGGTGAGCAGGATCTGACGGACCACCGCCGCGTCACGGGCCGCCGCCGTACGGGCCTCCGGCTGCGGTGTCCCGTCGGCGTCCGCGGACCGCGCCCGCAGGTGCGCCTCGCGCAGGGCGACCGCCGCACCGAGGAAGCTGCGCCCGGTCTCGCCGAGCATGCCGGCCACCCAGCGGCGGCGGTGCCCCCGGTCGAGCCGGACGCCGTACCACCAGCGCCACAGCAGTGCCACCGGTACGGCCGCCGCCCGCAGCAGGGCCGTCACCTTCCGGGGACCCAGGTCCTCGCTGAGCCGGGTGACCTCGGGCCCGAGGCCGAAGGTCCAGGCATGGCGGCCGTAGAGCAGGTTCCGCATGGCCGGACGGCCGTTCACCGTGCCGTCCGGGAAGCCGCCGCGCAGCACCGACAGACAGACCTCGAACTCGCTCAGGCGCAGCGCACCCGCTCCGGCCGGCATGGTGCCGCCCAGTCTGCGCGCGATCTTGTCGAGCAGGGCGAGGGACGGCGCCAGGGCCGGCGAACCGTCCTCCGGCGCGGGTTCACAGGCCAACTGCGCCTCGTCCACGAGGGCATGGGGAACGAGGCTCTCCAGACTGCCCGCCTCCACCGGGTCACGCCGCACCAGCCGCCACCGGTACGCCCGCACCAGGGCGCTCGGGTCCGAGGCGTTCCCCTCGGGCGTGGCGGGGGAGGAGGGATCGCCCGGCTCCTCGGGCGCGCGCACGAACAGCAGCGCGGGGAGCCGGAGTTCGGCCGACCGCCGCAGCCGCGGTATCCCGCTCTGCCGGTCGGCCGCGTAACGGTCGACGACGCGCACGATCTCGTCGAATCCACTGGGCAGGACGGGGTCGACCTCGTCCTCGGGCAGTCGGTGCAGCACTCGTGACCTCCGGGTGTCCGGGCAGGGGACGAGCAGCCTAGAGCCGGACGGAAGGGGTCCACCGCACTCTCCGGTCATTCATCGCTTATTGACCGAACGTGAGTGTGCGGCGTCGGAACCTGTCGCCCGTTCCGCCCAGCGGAATCACGAACGACACCCGAGTGCCCGTCCCCCAGGCTGGCGGCAGGAGAGAACACACAAGGGGGACCCATGAGAGAACCATCGAGCACACGGCGGCATCGGGCGCTCGCCGAGGCGGCCGCCGGGCTGCGAAGGCGCATGGCCCGGGCGGCACGCGGCCCCAGGGCCGTGGTGCTGGTCGTGGCGGCGCTCATCGCCACGGCCTTCGCCGTGACGCCCGCCTACGCGGACGATCCCGGACTGAACTGCGCGGTCACCGCGACCGCCACGATCACGGTGACGCCGTCCCCAGTCCTCTACGGCCAGAACGCCCTGGTGCAGTGGAGCGCGGACTGCGTGGCGAACACGGCCGAGGACGCGCTGGTGATCAGCGGGCCCGGCTTCGACCCGTCCACCACCGTCTTCCCGGTCGGCGGCGGATCGCAGTCGGTCTTCATCAGCCAGACGGGGACCGTCACCTGGAACGTCACGGTGGTCGACCTGTCCTCGGACACCGGCTACAGCAGGAGCCTCGCCTCCGTCTCGGCGTCGGTCGCCGGTGTGACGACCGTGCCCGACGTCCGCGGCGACACGCAGACACAGGCCGGCCAGGCGCTCTTTGCCGCCGGGTACGTGCTCGGCGGTGTGAGCACCGTCGTCGACTGCGACAACGTCGACCGGGTGCGCTCGCAGAGCCCGAGCGCGGGCACCGTGCTCCTGCCGGGATCAGCCGTCTCGATCACCCTCGGCAGGAAGCCCACCCCGCCCGCCCAGTGCGACTGACCGCCTGACCCGCCGGATCACCACCCACGGCACGCCCCGGCCGCCCGAAGCACCCGGTCAGTAGGCGTGATGGACCTGCCAGAAGGCCCAGGCCTGGCAGGGGCTGCCGTAGGTGGTGTTCATGTAGTTGAGGCCCCACTTGATCTGCGTGGCCGGGTTGGTCTGCCAGTCCGCGGCGACGGAGGCCATCTTGGAGCCGGGCAGGGCCTGGACCAGCCCGTAGGCGCCGGAGGAGGGGTTGACCGCCAGATAGTTCCAGGTGGACTCGTGGTCCACGATGTTGCTGAAGCACTGGAACTGACCGCTGCCGACGATCTGCGCGGCCATCGCCTTGAGCTGCGCCACGGTGTAGGAGCTCTGCACCGGAAAGCCGGCCCCGGGGTCGCCGGCCGCGGCCTTGGCCGCCGCCGCCTTCTCGGCCTCGGCCCTCTTCGCCTCCGCGGCCTTGGCGGCCGCGGTCCGAGCGGCGTGCTCGGCGGTCCTCCTGGCGTTCGCGTCCGCCTGTACGGCCATGGCGTCGGCCTGCAGGGTCAGCGAGGCGCTCTCCACCCGGGCCTGGTGGCCCACGGGTATGTCCGCGAGGAGGGTGGCGTCGGACGCCGTCGCCTCCGCGTCGTCCTTGGGTGCGCTGTTCGCCGAGGCCACCCCGGCGACGCTTCCGACGGCGGCGACCGCGGTGGCCGAGGCGACCGCGAGCCCCCGCACCGACAACCGGCCCACGCGCTTCCCTCCCTCTTCGCCCGAGCCGCCACCCGAGAACACCGGCGGCAGCATCTCGCTTGCACAGTAAGGCAGTTGAAGCACTCTCGCGCGCTTTCCCGCTGGACGCAATCACGGGGGAGGTCCGGTATCGGCCGGTTCCCGTATGGCGGGCGGGGTCGGCCGGCCGTAACCTTGGCTTCGGTAGCCGAAGGTAATCTTGCGAGCGCTGTTCGTCGTGAGTGGCCGGTGTAATCCGGCTGTTGCTCTGCGATAGTGCACAACCGTCCACTAGAGTTGCTGCGCACCATCCGGACGGATCGGGGGATCGGGAGGACTGAGGTGGTGCATGGGGGGAGACCCTTGTGGCGCAGAAGCAGCCTGTGCGGCAACGAGAGCGAGTGCGTGGAGGTCGCGGTGGAGCCTGGCCGTGTGCTGGCCCGTGACTCGAAGGTTCCCGCCGCGGCTGTCGTGACGTTCACCGCCGGCGTCTGGTCCGATTTCCTGGACGCCGTGAGGGCAGGAGAGTTACAGGACCCGTGACGTTCTTGACCAGCCGGCCGCAAAGGGGAGGGGGGCGTATGGATGCCGGAGCATCGGCCGTTCAGCGTCCGGGCAGGAAGGTCCGCAGCCGTACGGCGGCAGTGGGCGGAGCGATCACCTTCACGCTCGCCGTGGGCACAGTCGCGACTCTGGCGGCAGCGATCGCTTCAACGCTGGTTGACAGCGTTGTCCTCAAGCGCGTCCTGTGGATCGCCGTGGCCGTGATCGTCGCGGTCAGCGCCGGCCTGTGGCGCGCGGGTGCGTCGTCTAGTGAGTCTGCTCGGGGCTCTGATCCCCTTCCGCACGGTTCCGAGGCGCGCTCGCCTCACTGACCTGTGCGGCACGCCGACGGGCCTGGGCCCGCCTCGCCCACATCGTCAGCCCGCTCAGCAGGCCGGCCCCGACCACGCTGAGCGTGCTCGTCCCGGCCGCGGGCAGCGACAGCTTGAGGCTGGCGGCCTTGGCTATGACGAACATGGGTATCACCACGATCGCCAGACCGGCCAGGCCGAACGCCCCGATCAGGGCCGCCATCCGGAACTGCGACTTCCCGCGTGCCGCCTCCAGTTGCAGCGTGTTCGCCGTGCGTGCCTTCTCTATCGCGATCAGGTTCTGTGCCTGGGCGGGGTCCTGGATGGCCTGCGCCATGAGGACCTCGTCCGTCGTCCTGTCCGCCGGCTCCGTGCCGTCGGGTGTCTGCGTCTGGGCCCGCACCCACTCCAGCGGGCGCTGCCATACCGGCCTGGAGACCACTTGTGGCCTTCCCGCTGGCGTCCCGTCGCCGTTGACGGGTGCCCGGCTGTTAACGGACTCCGAGGTCCTGCTGGATACGGCTGATCAGATCGGCCGACTCGGTCGCGCCGAGAGCCACGTCGGTGATCGTGCGGAAGCATTCCTGGTAGCGGGCCAGCAGGTGCAGGTCCTCACCGCCGGTCATGCTGCCGGCGGCATGCTCCAAGTAGAGGAGGTCGTCGTCGTCCGGGAATCCGAGCAGTACGAAGCTGCCCAGCGTGCTGTAGTGCGCTCCCGCCTCGAACGGCAGCACCCGCACGGAGACTTCCCGGCGTTCGCCGAGTTCGAGCAGATGATCCAGCTGTTCGCCGAGTACCTCCTTGCCTCCGATCTCACGTCGTACGGCCGCCTCGTCCAGGACGAACACGCAGGCGGGCCGTCCTGAGCCGTCGAACATCCGCTGCTTGCGTTCCATCCGGAGGTCGACGACCCTGTGGAACGTGTCCTGCGCCAAGTCGCGGGGGGCCAGCAGGGCTTCGGCGTAGGCGCGGGTCTGCAGGTGTCCCGGCACCACGATGGGATGGTAGGTGTGCAGCGACGCCGCCGCTCCCTCGTACCCCAGGTACTGGGCGAACTGCGGGGTGAGGACCTCGTGGTAGCTCGACCACCAGCTCGGCCCCTTGCTGCCCCGCGCGGCCTGCTCCAGATCCTGGACCTGCTCGGTGGCGGTCACCCGGTAGATGCCGAGCAGGGCCCGCAGATCGCTGACCGACACGCCGACCGTCCCGGTTTCGACCCGGATCAGCTTCGACTGGGACCACTCGACCCGCTCGGCCGCCTCCCGCTGGGTCAGGCCGACACGCTCACGCGCCTGACGCAGCGCCAGGCGTAGCTTGCGCCTGTTCAGGCTGGGGTCGATCTGCTGAGTCATAGCCGCTCCGCTCCGTCTCCGCGCACGTACCCGCATCCTCTTCGGCCATGCACAGAAAGTTCCTAGCTCTTCGCATCGCTCATTATGCTCCGAGCTTTCTGCATAGAGCCAAACGAACTTGTCGGAAACGAGCGGAGCGTCACACCCGACGAGAGCGGACCACCGCGACCTGCGCGGCGACACGGCTCGTCCCTGCTCAACGTCACAGCCTTCGCCTGCGCTCCCGAACAGCCCGTCTTTTTCGCAGAGATGGCGCACATGGGAGCGCGCAGGGGGCGCGCAATGTATGCGCCGCGATCCCAACGCGCCCCGCGCGCCCGCGCCTGGGGGTCGCCGAGCGTGATGACCGGTCACCGCGCCCCCGTTATGTTCTTCGCGGCTCCGCAATGGGGCCGCTGGCCTCCGGGCCCGGCATGACTGTGTCCCCCTGTCGAACGGATGACCTGGGGGG
>NZ_JBVJND010000058.1:0-35231 GCF_055583825.1 Streptomyces sp. NPDC104367
TCGGCCCAGTCCTCCACTTTCAGCACCCTCCAGATCATCAAGGGGGGTTAATTCTGCGGGAGCACCTGGGGGTCATTCTTACGGGAGCAACGACATATCCCGCATGCGTGATCACTTTGAAGCGCAGAGGCAGGCTCATCCATGCTCTTCGGGCCCCTCAGCATGGGGCCAGTAAGTTCCACTGGTGTATTGAGTCCGTCCAGTAGCTCGATGATCCTGTCGATATTGGTCAGCCTTCGCACGCCCGACTCCATCATGGACAGGAAGGACTGACTCAGCCCCGTAAGCTGAGACATATCGTCCTGGCGCAGATCTCCTTCAATGCGAACGAGATGGCATAGTTTTCCGAAGTCGCGGGTGAGCAGGGCGTTCCGAATATCGGCCCGCTCCCATACTGCGGCCGGTACCGAGGGGGGTGGCTCAGCGCGCCTCTGTGTTTGGCGCGAACAACTACCGCAGTACGGCTCCTCGTTGTACCGGCTAAGCACACAGTGGCAGCGTAGGCACCGCCGACCATGCACCCCAAGGATGTCTTCCTCAGCGCGATCAGGCGCAGGAGCGTATCCCTGCGGCCTGGAATCAGTTGCTTGACGACCACTACCCAAAGGATCCCCACTGGCCGGTGCGTCACTGGCGAGGGTGGTCAATCGATGACCTGCGCCGTCAGCTGACGGCGCCGATGGCATCAGCGGTTGCGGCGATAAGCGAGGCGGACTTGTGACGCGCGACATCAGGTCTCTGTTGCCTCTATGGGGCCTCGCTGCTCCCGGCGGGCTCGGCTCAGCGCTCGGCGCAGTGCATCGGAGCCCGTCAGCTCCCTTGGCGCATGAGGAAAGACGTGCCAGTGCATTCCAGGCGGTGCGGTCCTGTCCGCGGACGGTACAACGACGTGGCAGGTTTGCCCGAGCGCAACTGTTCCCGGTTCCTCCCAGCCAGCCGCAGTGCCCACCGGCACCAGGAAGTAGAGGCGAGGCTCTGGACCTCCCGGGTCAAGAATCACGGGACCTACCGGCTCTGCGTGCTCTTTGAGGATCTCGATCGCGCGGCGGCCGACGGCTTCCACGGCACGGACTGCGTCCCACCATTCGCCTGCCGAGCACAGTTCGGCCTCCTCGCCGATGGGCATCCAGCGCGGCGGAAGCGGACGAGCTCCTCGATCGGACATGAAAATGGCCTCCTCACCACTATGTGTGAAGAGACCATTCCACTCAGCAAGCTCTGTGTGCGGACAGATTGTCCGTGGTGAATTCTCCGCAAGGTCCTTGACAGGGACTCAGGTTGTGCTAGTTCCAGCCCAACTCGCGAACGCAGACAGCTCGTTGGAGGGATGGGCGTCCATCCGCAACAGCGCGGCAGTCGTTTCGCGGACCGAGGGGTGGAACCGAGTGTGATTCGGGGCAACCTTCCGTGCCTGCTTGAGGTCGGTGAACGCTCCGGCCCGGTCGCCGAGGGCGAGCTTTGCTGAAGCTACGTCAATGAAGTGATGGCTGGAACGCTCCCCGACGGTGGTGGCGGGCGGAGTCCACTCGCCACCAGATACAGGTGACCACTCGGTGAGGCGGGCGAGGGCCTGCTCGGTGTCGCCCATGTCGATCAAAGTGTGCACTTCGTGGATGCGGATGTTCGTGGGGCCGAACGACATCTCGTATGCCAACGAATCCCGGTTGCCAGCCAATTGCGCCACCTGCTCTGCCTCCCGCAGGTAAGAGCCAGCGCGATCCGGATTGTTCTCGCGCGCTTCGAGCACCGCCAGCTTCAGTAGCAGGGCGCCGTCGACGGCGAGCGCATCGTTGGAGTAGGCGTGTTCTGGCTGGAGGCGCTCCAGCTCGCCGCGCATCGCGACGAGTTTGCGTCGGGCCGACGAGTATGCCCCCTGGCGGAGCATCGCGCCGGCAACCAGGTAGCCGGCAGTGAACTGCATCAGGGGGTCGCCGGAGCGGTCGGCTGCCCAACGCACCCGTTCCAGTGCCGTGGTCGACAGGTCATGGTGGCCCATCTTGTGGGCGAGTGAGTTCACGGCGCGGTAGGCACGGGCCAGATGCCAGAATGCCTTGGCTTGGTCCCCGTTACGGCCGCCGAGGGCGACGTGGGTCAGCTCGGTGATGAGCGGCGGCAGTAGTGGGCCCATCGGGGCGTAACGGGCGTCGCGACGCAGGGCGGCTACCTGGTCGACTTCGGAACTGAGGACGGGAAGCGACCTGGGGGCGATGTCCAAGTCGTCGGGGCTGTCATAGCACAGCAGGAGTCGGCGCAGCTCGGGAATGACTGCGTGTACGCGGTCTTCCGCCTCCGGCGTGCCGTAGTACGGCTGGCCGGTGAGAACCTCCGGGCCGAAGTGGAGCGCCTTGGCGAGTGCGAGCACCAGTGACGGTGAAGCCTTCCTCGCGCCGGACTCCAGTTTCTGGACGTAGCTCGGGGACACTGCGACCTTCTGTGCCAATTGTGCGGTTGACAGGTTTCGTGTCCTGCGTGCTACGCGGAGGCGGTCTCCCAGCGTCAGGTTTTCACTCATCGGTGGATCTGTCCCTTCGCGATGGAAGCACTCGGATCAGGGTACGGAATGCCCCTTGCCTCGCACCCCTGGTCGCCAAGTGTTAACAGAACTGGCAGTTCTGAGACGGGGAGTCGAAGCTGCGCTGGCGCATCCCTGGGGTGCCCTGTCCGTCCGATCGGCTGGTTGAAATGATGTCAAGTTTCGCAAATAGGTCTCTCATGGCCAGGTATGTCCGTCGCGTAGTCAAGGGGTGGCGAAGAATCCCCTACGGACAAACTGTCCGCACCATCCCTGCGTTCATGCTTCGCGTTGGCTTGATGTTGTCACGTTCAGTCACCGCGCATCGCGCGGTGTGAACCCTGTTGGGGGCGGCCGTCTTTGGTTGCCGCGCCGCGGGTCTTCGGTCGCTCGCTGCGCTAGTGGAGCAGAGTCTCGTCCAAATATTGCTGAACCGGTTCATAAAACCCATAGGGAACATATTCGGACAGTTTGGGGTGTGGGCACCAGGTCAGCTCCGCCAACTCCTCGCGGTCGGCGACGTGAGCCGTCCCTGAAACCACTGCGCAAGCGATGTACGACATATGCCTGCGTGTCTTCGGGTGCGTCCGGCTCCCGAGAGTCTTGAGTGCCTTCACCTCAAGCCCGGTCTCCTCGCGCGTCTCGCGAACAGCTGCGCCTTCCTGATCTTCACCCGGTTCGATCTCGCCGGCGGGAAACTGCCAGGAGAGTTGCCCTTCGCTGACGCGCCGGCGAACCAGCAGGACTCGGCCCTCGTTGACGATGACCGCCGCAGCGATACCGGGCTTGTCATCGTCAGTCTGTGGCGTCACGAGCTTCCTCCAGAGCGATGAGGATGGGCGGGAAGATGCTACTGGCGGGGATGAACCGAGTTACTGATGCCTTCGGTACCCACATCACGTCTACGTTCTCGTCAACATCGCTGTTGGTGGCTTCGCCCGCGAGGTACTCACAGAGAAAGTAGTCGCATTGCACAGCGGTCACTGGATGAAGGCGATCGCCGAGATGGCGGAGCACGGCGCATCGCACGCCCGTCTCTTTGAACGTCTCCCGGATTGCAGCACTGTTGGCGTGAACACCTGGTTTGATCACTCCGGCGGGAAATTGCCAGGTGATGCTGGAGGCGCCGTCATCGCGGCGACAAACGAGCAGGACCTGGTCCTCGTGTACCACGACAGCGATGGCCACCCTCAGCGCCTGGGCCGATTCGCTGCCCTGGCTGGTGCTGGCGGCCGGAGTGAGGATCAGAGCGAACCGCCTACGCACCATCTCGGAAGCGGCTTCATAGACCTGGTCAAGTGACTGCTGCGTCTCACCAACGGGCTCAACTTCCGGGTTGGAGTGCCACATTGCGACGGTGCGGGGAGCGATGTTGAGGCGTTCTGCGAAGGACTCGTTCGTCAGCCGCAGAGCCGCCTGCAGCGCACAAGCTCGATGCCCGTTCCAGACCTCGACTACGTCCATGACGGCCTCCCCGCATGCCGCGATGAGCGACGTGTGTGATCACTGCACGGCGACTGCACTCTCGTTGCACTGTGGGTACCTGGTGAACTTCCCCCCCGAGGCGGTTCACTCATCGCATGGACTCGCACGGTCTGAGGAGTGTTGATGCTCAAGGACGAAGTCCACCTGCTGTGAGGAGGGTTGGAGCGACGGATCTCTACTCCTAGAAGGCTAGCCGACGACGCCCAGCGAATCACTTCGACCAACTCTCCTATAGCAGTGCGGCTATGGCCTGATCCGGGGGGCGTAGGGCAGACGGGACGAGATCGTTGGTCCGGAGCAACTGGGCCTGTCGAGAGCCGAGTTGGTGTCCTTACCACACCCGGTCGCTCTCTCGCTGCCACTCGGCTAGGAAAGCTGCGGACAGCCTGTCCGCACATGGACGGGCATGGCCTGAGAGGCTGTAACTGCGCTCGGCGCAGAGTGCTCCTGAGCGTGACGGCCGGATTGTGAACGCTGCCGAGGCCCCGCCGAGCGGTCCCAGGAAGTGAGTGCGCGGCCAATGACGGTTCGGACTCCAGTTCCCGCGGAAGAGGGGATGCGGGCCGGTGATTCTGACGGCGATGGACGACAGGTGTTCGGGGGCTACTTTGAAGATCGCGGCGATCTCCTGGCTTTCCCCGGTGGATGCTCCGGGCGCAGGTAGCCTCAGGCCCGTGGCGCGCTGAGCGTCCGTCAAATTGCTCGCCTGAAAACCGAAAGGGAAGCCATGGGCCAGGACCAGGAGCAGTCGGTTGAGCGCACTCTCGTACTGCTGAAGCCTGACGCCGTTGTGCGCGGGTTCGCAGGGAAGATCATTTCGCGATTCGAGGATGCGGCCCTGAAGATCGTAGGCGTCAAGATGAAGCAGATGGACGCCGAGTTCACTCGGCGCCACTACTTCGACCTCGAAGAGCGTCTCGGTCCCGAGGTCTACAACGTCACGTCCACGTTCATGCAGCAGAGCCCCGTCATCGCCCTCGTCCTGGAGGGGCCTGACGCCGTTGCCACCGTGCGGAAGATCGTCGGCAGTACCTATCCCAACGAGGCGCCGGCAGGCACGATCCGCGGTGACCTCTCGCACTACAGCAAGGCCGCCAGCGTCGCATCCGGGAAGGCGGTCGCCAACCTGGTGCACGCTTCGGGCAACAGGGAGGAGGCGGAAATGGAAGTGGAACTGTGGTTCGAAAAGGACGAACTCCACGCCTACCGCACCCTCACTGAGATCTTTACCTACTAGGCGGTCACCGCGTCACTAGTGGCCTGTCGCTGCGTTGAACACCATCGGCACATCGCCGAATGAGAGAGGGCAACATGACCAGCGTGACCCGCGTCGCCACTGTCGGCGAACTGGAGACTGGCTTCCAGCGGGAACTGGGCACAGACCAGTGGGCTGCTGCGGAGACGGCGTACGCCTTGGCCGTACGACACCGTGACAACGGGAGCTGGGAGCAGTCGCGTGACTGGGTCGCGCAATGCCTCCAGCTCTTGGAGGGCTTCCCCAGCGACTCGGAGGACCAGGTGGCTACCAAGCGAATCTCGGTCGGAGGCGTCGCACTGCCCACCTACCTGCACGACGGAGTCCTTCGGGAACGCTTTGGCGACGTCTCGTAGTTGGCGCCACTCACGCCGGTGGCGCGGACACCCGCCGTTGTTCGCGCCACCTCGCCACAACAACAGCAGAGCATTCGATCCGACCGGACCGGCCTTGCCATCACTCGGCTCGGCTGGACCTGCTTTGCCCGAAACGAGGAGGATGACCGTTGGCCACCGAGATCGAGTTGCGGGCCCGCTTCAGCAGGGAGGCCCACGACCAGCTCATTTCGCGTCTTGAGCAAGACGGTGAAGACCTTGGCCGCGACGACAAGCACATCTTCTTCTACGTGCTCCCCGACCGACTGCTGAAGGTCACAGACAACATCGCTACCGGCACGGCGAAGATCACCCTCAAGGCCAACAAGATCGGTCAGGGTACTGCCTTCCCGGAGACCGAGATCCCTATCGACAGGCAGGATGTCGAGGCCGCGGTCCGTATCTTCAATGCCCTCGGCTTCGAGCACATGATGCACGACGCCTACAACGAACGCCGCAACTTCAGCTTTCACGGTGTGGAGATCGCTGTGAAGTGGAGCGAGGCGTGGGGCCATCACGCCGAGTTCGAGGTCCTGCTCGGAGACGAGCCGAGCCAGGTGGAGGTACAGACCGCCAACGAGCGCATCCAGCTGGTGGCCAAGGAACTCGGTGTGTCGCTGATGACCGAGGCCGAGCTCGCCGACTTCACCGCGGCCTTCGAAGCAGCCCAGCAGGCCGTCAAGCCCTCGGCTTCGAGAGCAGAACCTGCTGGCTGAGGCAATACATCGCGATAGAACACCGAGAGGGGTGGACTAGATGAGCACTACCCCGCCAGCCTTGAGCCTGGTGGAACTCGCACAGCTGAGGCAGCTCCCGCATCACCAGTTCACCGATCACGACACGGTGCGTTGGATCGAGGCGAACCGGCCGCAGTTCCCCGAGGACACGGTGCCGTCGCTTCGTGCAACATCCAGGGATCTGTTGTCCCGTACGGCTCTGCCGGTCGTGTGGCTGGCGGAATCGCGACTGCGAGACTCAATCCACGGGATCCGGCACGCAATGCGTACAGCGGCCCTGGCTGCTCTCCTCGCCGAAGTCGAGGGATTGGACGAGGTCGACACGGCCACCCTGACTATTGCGGGCGCTCTTCACGACTGCCGACGACTGCATGACAAGGACGACCGAGGGCATGGGGCTCGTGCCGCAGACTGGCTCACCCAGAATGCTGACCTGGTCTGGGCCCACTTCTCCCTGACGGCGACCGCGCCCGCCGTGACCCGCGCCGCGATCGCCGTACGCCTTCACGAGATCCCGTACACGGACTTCACCCATGTGGACGAAGCCGACTATGCCCACTGCCAGCAGATCATTGACCTGGTCAAGTCAGCCGACGCACTGGATCGCTACCGGCTCCCCAAGCTCAAGTGGTGGCCGGACGCCCGGTACGTGCGCGCCGCTGGTTTCCAACAGCTGCAGGCCGCGGCATTTGACCTTGTCCTCTGGTCCGAAGCGGGCCATCTGGCGGGCCTCGACAGCGCGGAGGCCGTGCTCAAGGCTCTTAGCTGGCGAGGGCTGATGAGTTGATGGATTTCCTCGACGCATACAACCTGTGGGCGGACGCTCATGAGTTCTATGAAGCCTCGATCATCCCCAGCTCGTCCGAAGCCGATGCCCCTCTCGCCCAGCAGACCCTCGCATGGGAAGCCCGTCTGGCGGAGGACACTCCCAACGGCGGACTTCTTCGTGGCAACGCGCTCTTCGACGCGCTCAGCAGCAGCACCAAACTGCACCTGCTCCACGTCACTCATGCTCTGGAGGAGATCAATGAGCATGGTGTTCTGTACCCGTCCGGCGGTTGCCTTGTAGGGAGCATCTATTGCGCCCCGCTGACTCCGGCGGGGCAGGGCTTTCGTATGCACAACCTGGCCTCCTACATTCTCGACAGGGAAGCCCCGGCCTTCCTGAAAAGGATTGGTCGACCTGGAGAAACTCCGACGCCGCTGATTTTCGAGGTCACCGTCCCGGGCCAGGCATATAGGGGTCTGGCCGGCGTGGATTACTTGCGCCTGGGTGCTATCCACCTGAGCATCTACAGTCACCTTGAGTACCTGTTATCGAAGAACGAGCGCCACCAGTTGCGCGAGACGATCATTAGTAGGACGAAGAACTCCGCTAGTTTCCTCGCCCTGGCGTCGACGATCACCCACACCGGTGCCACGGTCCCAACGGACTCGTTTTTCCAACTGCTCGACGAGACCATCCCCCGGTTGCCGATCCTCGGATATGTGTATTTCGAGGCGCTCGCCGAGTATCTAATGCTCCACTCCACCAGCGACGAGACTAAACGCTTAGCCGACCTGGGCGAGTTCAACAACTGGCTCTACAAAGAGATGATCTTCTCCTCTGAACTGGCCATGGCCGGCAAGTTCGACCTCGCCAAGTTCAGGCCAGCTCCCTCCAAGCTCGACAGTCTCCTCGCTCGGCTGGACGCGACGATCGATTCCCAGCATGCGCGTCACTATCTGGTGGCACGCATCAGCTACCTGGTTGCAGCCCGCCTCTTCACACCCGGTCAGGTGCCGGCAGAATGGCGCCACACACGCTGGGAATTTGACAGCTTGGCCACCCACCTGGGCCCGCTCCTGGGCCACCTCATTCACCGGGAACTGAGGACCTTCGGTAGATATCCCGACTTCTACTTCTACTTCGACCAGCATAAGGCACTTCAGGCGTGGAACTACTGGAATCACATGGACATCGTTACCCCCTTCAACGGAACCATCCCGAAGGGGGAGATCGGTATTAATCCTGCCTATCCCGATCTCGAATATCAGGTTTGGCGGGCAGAGAAAGACGCAGCCGGGCGTCTTCATCCAACCGAGCAGCTCGATGTGACCATCGCCCCTCGGCTTGTCGACATCAAGTACACCCTCATGCGCAACAGTCGGCCCGGGAATCTGCCAGTGACTGCGGCGTGAGAAAACGGCGCTTGTCTGGATGGCCCACCCATGAGAAGGGAAAGGGAGACCTCAGTGGCACTGCACAGCGAAACCGCCCGCAATGAGTTGGAGCAGTTGGCACAGCAAATCACCACTCTGCTGCAGCAGCCGACCACCACGCACGGGCTCGCTCGTGCCCTGCGCGCGGCCGAGAAGGAGCTGAACACCCACCGTACCCACTTGGCGAGTCAGGCGGCTTGGCCCAGCGATCGCATCGACGGCACGCCCCGCCGGGTGCAGATCGGTGGTGGTGGTCATCAGATCGTCGGCTACTTCAACATCGACGTCGTGCCGCCAGCGGATCTCCTCTGGGATGTCCGCGAGGGCATCCCGCTGCACGACTCCACAGTCGATGTGCTGTTCTCCGAGCACTTCCTGGAGCACATCGACTACCCGCGCTCCGCCAAGCACTATGCGCGCGAAGCGCACCGAGTAGTGGCCCCCGGAGGCCAGCTCATCACCGGTGTACCCGACGCTGCGTTCGTGCTCCGCCAGTACCCTGCAGGCACCGCCGACGGCGACAAGATGATCAGGAGCTGGTACGGGAAACGGGACTGCCTCAACGACATCAACACCCATCTCGACCTGATCAACTACGTTTTCCGGGACCAGGACGACGACCCCACCTACCACCCACACTTCTGGGCCTACGACCAAGAGAAGCTCGTTCAGCTCTTCACCGAGGCTGGGTTCTCGACGGTCGAACCCTGGAAGTTCGATCCGGAACTCGCTAACCCGAAGCGAGAGTGGGGCAGCGTGTATGTCATCGCGATCAAGTAGCCGCGGTCACTGCTGCTCGGCAAGCCATGCACCCAACGCGGCTACAACCGACTCCTCGCGCCACTGGGCAAAGACTCGCTCCTGCTGCGCAGCCGGCATTGCTGCGAGTGTCGTGGTGGAGCCCTCGGGAACGAAGATCGACCACAGGGCCGACCACGAACGCGGCCCATCACCGCGATCAGGTGCGAGGGCAATGGCCCCCGGCTTTCGAGTGTCGTCAGCAAAGGTGTGCAATGTGCCTTGTGCATCTGCGTAGACCGCGGCGCTGGCGAATCGGCAGGTCCGATTCTTCGTGAGGTCGGCCAGGTGGGTGAATCCATCAGGTCCAAAAGCTTCAAGAGCCTGCTTCACCATTGGCCCTGGCCATCCGCCGAACTCCTCGATGTAGAAGCCTGAGTCTTCGACAAACAATGGTCGTCCCAGAATTGAGAATGCTTGTCGAGCCTTATGCTTCGCGATTTCCGCAACGGACGTCGTCTGGATTTCATCCAATTCCAAGTTGACCTGCTCGATCTCGATGTCCCATGGTGCGAGATGTTCTTGGGCAGTGCGGAACTTCCCTGTGTTCCCCGTGCACATTGAAACCTTGATGGTCGGCATGGGTGATAGATTCCTTTCTGGAACTGGTTAGTCGTGTATGGGCATGGAGAGGCATTGGGGGCGTATCAAGCGACCGCGACACCACTCCTGCCTGGGGGGCGTGCCGGCGACGGGTTTATGATTCGAGCGGTGGCCGTGTAGGCGCGGCAGTCGGCGGGCGTGCCTCTCTTCGGGGGCTGCGTAGCCTCCTCCGTCGCAAGGCATAATCTCAGCTAGTTTGAAGCTCTGCGACGATACGGCGGGTCTCCGCCAGGGCGAGTTCACGGCGGATGTCGGCCGGGTCAGCATGAGGACCCAACACCTTCGTGCAGAAGAACAAGGCCATGAGCTTGCCGTCGCGACTCTGCAAGTCTTGTTGTCTCTCACGCCTTACTCGCGCGGCCAACTCCGGCAAGATCAGCGAGTTCCCCCACAACCAGGCAGCGTCGAGCCCTCGGGGTGCCATCCCCCAGTCCTCCCAGTCAAACAGGCAGAACTCTGGTGCTGTTACGTTCGCCCAGTTCAGATCCGCATGCGCGGGTGTCCACTCCTCGATTGTGGTCTCCGAGACCGTGGGGAACGTCTCCTTGATCACCTGGCTGACCCTCGCTTGAGTGATCTCGTCGGTATCTGGCGTTGCAACGCGCGTGGTGCGCTGAGCAGCAAGTGCGTCCAAGGAGACGCTCAATGCTTCCCACCACCGGTCCGGTAGAGCCAAAAGAGAGTCTGGGCGCACCGGATCCCCAGGCAGCAGCTCTGTCTCGTCGGCCCGCCACATCGATGTGCCGGCAGCATCCCACCAGGACATGCCTTGCAACCATTTGGGCTTCGCAACACCGTCCAGGGCCTCGGCGCACTCGGTGCCGTTCCAACCCTGTGCTGAGGTCTTCTCAATCGGGCGTCGTTCGATCCGCACCCAGGTGCTGCGATTCGTTCGTGCCCCCACTGTGCGCCGCTTCCGGACTACCGTGTCCCGTTCGACGCGCATGTCGAGTGCGCGTTCGACGCGTTCCAGCACCTCGTCTACTGGTACTTCACGCAAATCGACATAGTCGACCGTCGGCGTTGTCATGGGGGCTCCCTGGCTGCTGTATCACGACGCTAACAAGAAGGAGTCCGGCCCATGATGGCATCGCGCTGAGTCGCTCCATCCCCGTCAAAAGGTAGTCAGTTGCTCCTTGCTGCCGTATCACTGGCGTGATGTGCGCAGCGCCGCCCTACCCGCGCACCTTCAGCTCACGGCAGACGAGAAAGTGCCCCGAAGGACTGGAAGCGTCCTCCAGGTCCATGTCAACCTACAACGTCCCCGAAACTACCAGGTCAGAGAGGCAATGCATGATCAGTGGGGCTGGATCTCCGGACGTTTCAGGCTCCACTTTCTCGGCCTCTCTGCCTCGGCCACCCATACCCCTACCGAGGAGGCTCAACCTACCGGGGCCCGCACCTCGATCCATGCGCGCGTCGCTTCTCCGATCCTCATCGCACTCGGCGCCATCAACGCCTGGTCTGTCCGTGAGGCCGACGACTTCCACTCCCGGGCAGCGGTCCTAGGGCTCTGCGTCTGCACTGTCGGATGGCTCGGGCAGGACTTCCTCCGAAGCGACTACTGCTGGCCGCAGAGTAGCCCGCTGTCTCGACCGAGTCAGTGACGACGGCCTCTTCACGCCCTTTGCGGACGGTGCGGTGCCCGGTATCAGTTGCTAGGAGATATCGCCCAGCTGCCTGGGTGCGCAATGTAGGCCACGATCCCCGGTTAGCGAAACCGGGGATCGTGCGGACCATTGATGCTGTTCGTACTCGGCTGCGCTTGGCGGTGGAGCCGTAGCGGATGCAGCGGATCGAGTCGTGTTTGGAATAGCCGTCACCCTCTGCTGCCCAGGTGAGCCTGGCGCCCGTCACTGAAAGGTAAGGGTGCCTCTGTGGATGGAGAGTGACCTAGTGCGGTATCGGTCGAAAGACTTCGGCGGTGCGGCGACCGAAGGGGTAAGTAGGAGAAAGTCTTTGCCCGCACTCATGACCCCTGATGATGTCGCGAACTACCTGGCCAAGCCGAAGAGTTGGGTTTACGGAAATTGGCGGGACCAGGGAATTCCTTTCAAGAAGGTCGGTAACGCTCTTCGGTGTCGGCTAGCAGACCTCAATGAATGGCTTGATCAGCAAACCCCATGAGGGTCCGGCTTGGCCGTATGCGGCGAGGTCAACTCGACTAGATAGAAATGAGGTTGAGTGGTTAAGAAGGGCAACGGGTTGGGTGGCAGTCCCGTTGAGATCCAGCGTCGTGGGAGAGCGAACACTTGGGGGGTGAGAACGCCGTTTCACTTTGATACGGCTCAAGGCAAGAAGGTTCGGTACTGGATTGGCCGTGAGTTCGGCACAAAGACCGAAGCGCAGCGTGCGCTCCGCAAGTGGCTGACAGACCATGAGGCCGGGAAAGTCGTCCCGCGATCCGACGTGAAGCTCGGTGACTGGATGGACAAGTGGTTCGCTAGCCTACGGGTCGAAGCAACTACCCGCGCTGGATACGAGCCCAAGATCCGGCTGCACATTAAGCCGCACCTTGGAGCCAAGAAGCTCAGGGATGTCACCGACGATGACCTTGACGCCCTGTACCTGATGCTGGAGACGGTCCCATGCGCGACGAACAAGGGCAAGCCGTTGGGGGCCAAGTCCGTTCGACACGTCCACAACATCTTGTCGGGCGCGTTCGATGCCGCGGTCACGAAGAAACTCATCCATGTCAATCCGGCGGCTACCGCCAACCCGCCCACTACCCGGCAAATCAAGTCACAGCAGCGTAAATTCGTGACGCTCGACGACGCTGGAACGGGCCGCTTCCTCACGGACATCTGGACGCCGTGCGGGCGGCGCGGTTGTGGGCCGCTGCACTACTGCACGCGTGACGCGCCCCTGTGGACCACGTACACGGCGACGGGTGTCCGCCGCAGTGAGGCCCTGGGGATGATGTGGGACCTCGTCCACTGGGAAGAGTGCGCCATCGAACTCGAATGGGTCGTCGTCGAGGTGGGCAACAAGAGTGTTCTGCGGCGTCTGACCAAGGATGGGGATGACAACGCGATCATTTACGTCGACCAGGCGCTGATGAGCGTGCTCAAGGTCCAGTGGGAGCGCCAGCAGATGTGGAAGGAGAGGCTCGGCGAACTCTGGGCCGACCAGGGCCTCGTCTTCGCGCGGGACGGATACATGCTCCGCAAGAACGGGATCACGCCTGGCGGCCCACAGGACGCCGGGCAGGTCAGCGCACGGTGGCGAAGCACCAGAGAGAGGCTGGACCTCCCCGAGCGATTCCGCATCCACGACTGGCGGCACAGCAAGGTGACCAACGACCTGGACGCGGGGGAGAACCCGGTTGAGGTCTCCGCGAATGTGAGGCACCACTCACCGGGCTACACCATGGCCCAGTACGGCAAGCGTCGCGTCGAAGGGGCGCGCAAACTGGCGTCCGGGACGGCACAGCGCATCGGCCTGGGGAAGATCTCATGAGGTGCCTGACCGCGTTGGTCACGCCGTTGGTCACGGCAGCCTATGCGGCCCCGCATCGCCGCAGGTCAGAGGGATATTTACCGAAGCAACGGCCGGGGCCGCCACCCCCCACAGGAGAGGCCCCGGCCGTCGCGCGGTACGGGCCGCGCGGCGGCCCGTACTTCGTTCAGCGCCATGACTGCGTTTTCTGTCACACCCACGGGCGTCACGAGTTAGTTGCATCTTGTACGGACATGGACGGCGAACGGTTTCAGTGCGTAACGTGCAGTTCGCGCCGGGCCGCGGAGGACGCATGACCACCGCAACGATCCACGGTCCCGAACACCGCAACCATCAATACGAGGAACCACGACGGCGAGAACCACGTCCGCGCGAGCGGCGCCGGTTGAGGCGCGAAGAGGGATACGACGGGTGCTGGGGGACGACGCGGAGTTGACCGCCGCGGTACGTGCGGCACAGGGCGGGGACGAGAACGCGTTCCGCGTCGTCTACCGCGCGGTGCAGCCTCGCCTGCTCGGATACGTGCGCACGCTGGTCGGTGATCCGGACGCGGAGGACGTCGCCTCCGAGGCCTGGCTCCAGATAGCCCGTGACCTGGACCGGTTCAGCGGCGACGCGGACCGTTTCCGGGGCTGGGCCGCCCGGATAGCCCGCAACCGCGCCCTCGACCACATACGGATGCGCGGCCGCCGGCCCGCGATAGGCGGCGACGAGACGGAGCTGGCCGGCCGGGCCGCCGACTCCGACACCGCGGGCGAGGCCATCGAGGCGCTCAGCACCGGCTCCACCCTGTCCCTGATCGCCCGGCTGCCGCAGGACCAGGCCGAGGCGGTGGTCCTCAGGGTGGTCATGGGGCTCGACGCCAAGACCGCCGCCGAGACCCTCGGCAAACGCGCCGGAGCCGTCCGGACGGCGGCCCATCGCGGCCTGAGGAAACTCGCGGAACTGCTCGGTGCCGACCCCGAGGCGGCGGCCGTCCTGGACGCGCTTCCGCCCCAGCGAGAACCGGACGGCCGTGCGGTGACGTCCGCGAGTGTGACGCATACGCGTTCGCGGACGCAGAAGGACATGTGATGGCCGACGAGCAGTACAAGTGGCTTAACCCGGCGACGGTGGAACGTCTGCTGCGCGGTGAGTCGCTCGAAGCCGTCGACGACGACGCCCGTGACCAGGCAGAACGCCTGGCCAAGGCGCTGGGCGAGCTCTCCGTGCCGGACCCGCGGGGCGGCGCCGGACTGCCCGGCGAGGAAGCCGCGGTGGCTGCGTTCCGCAAAGCGCGTGAATCCGCGGCGGCCGGGCACATCGCCGTCGGCGGGCGGTACGGGACCACCGGACGGGGAGCCGACGCGGGCCTCGTCCGCATCGGCGCCGGCGCCCGGCCCGCCCGGGCCCCGCGCTGGGCCCGCCCCGCCCGGTTCGGCCTGGCCGCCGCGCTGGCCGTCGGCATGCTCGGCGGGGTCGCGGTTGCCGCGGGCACCGGCGTGCTGCCGACGCCGTTCGGCGACCACGGCCCCGGACCGGCCGCCACCGTCTCGGCCGCCGGCACCCCCGAACGCCCGCAGGGCTCGCAGTCGCCCGACTCCCTGGTCGGCGGCGAGTCCGCCGTGCCCTCCGACGGCACCACGTCCGCCGGCTCCGGGCAGACCTCGTCCGAGCCGTCCGGCCGCACCGAGGACCGGGGCACCGGCTCGTCCGCCGACTCCGGGAACCGCTGGACCCGGGCGCTGGCCTCCTGCCGCGACATCCAGGACGGCAAGTCCCTGGGCGCCGGCCGCAGGCAGGCCCTGGAGGGGCTGGCCGGCGGCGCCGGGCGGGTGGACAAGTTCTGCAAGGCCATGCTCGGCACCGGCACGACCGGGACGACCGGCAGGGACGGCACCTCCACCGGTGACAGCGGCGACAGCGGCGACACCGGCCAGGACGGCCAGGACAACGGCCCGAGCGGCGGCCAGGGCGACGGCAACAGCCAGGGCGGTGACGACGACGGTCCCTCCGTCCGAGGCGGCGGCAGCGGTGGCGGCAACGACCACCACCAGGACGGCGCGGCCTCACCCGTCCCGACGGCCGTCGCATCCCTGACGCCCGGCCGGTCCGCCGCGGCGCCCGGCCCGTCGTACAGCGCGCTCTGACCTCTCCGTGCGCCGCCGCTCCCCGCGGCGCCGGTGACCTTTGCGTACGGCTGTGACCTGCGGCTTCGTAATTCGCTGAAGTTTTTTTCCGGCGAGGTGTGACGTTTTCGGCGGCGGCGGCGCAGTAGGGAGTGAGCCGACTGGTCATCGGCCGTCGCACAGAGCCGGGGTTCCCCCCGTACCCGTGGCTCGTGCACTCGGCGCGGGCGGGACACGTTCCCCCGGTCCCGCCCGCGCCTCGAATCCCTCTTCCCCCGCCTCACCGGTAGACGACGACCTTGTCGCCGTCCCGGACCTGCGCGAACAGATCCGCGATCGCCGCCTCGTCCCGCACGTTGATGCAGCCGTGCGAGCCGCCCGCGTAGCCCCGGGCCGCGAAGTCGTAGGAGTAGTGCACGGCCTGGCCGCCGCTGAAGAACATGGCGTACGGCATCGGGGAGTCGTAGAGCGTGGACACGTGGTGGCGTGACTTCCAGTAGACGTGGAAGACGCCTTCGCGGGTCGGGGTGTACTGCGCGCCGAACCGCACCGACATCGTCGACACCGTGCGCCCGTCGATCATCCAGCGCAGCGTCCGGCTGGACTTGCTGACGCACAGCACCCGGCCGGTGAGGCACCGCGGATCGGGCGCGGCGGCCGGCTGACCGCCCATCAGGTACAGCTCCCACTTCCCGGGTCTGTGCGTCATCCCTACCAGCCGCCGCCAGGTCACCGCGTCGGTCTCGCCCGTCCGCGGCAGCCCGCGCTTGCCCTGGAAGCCCTTGACGGCCTCGGCGGTGAGGTCGTCGTAGGTCCCCGTCGGCCCGTCGAAGAGCCAGTCGACCTGGCGCAGCCGGGCCTGTAGGTCACGGACGCCGGTGCCCGTGTCGCCGCGGGTGTAGACGATGTGCGGCGGGGTGGTCACCACGGCGGAGGGCGTCGGGGCGGCGCCGGTGCCCGGCGCCGACGTGTGCGGGAGCTCCACCCGGACCGGCGAGTGGCGCTTGCCGTCGGCGTCCGTCGGCTGCACGGTGCACGCGCACAGCACGGCCAGCGCGGCGGCCGAGGCGAGCGCGACCGCGGGGCGGGACACGATCCGGGAAGCGGCGGAGGAACCCGTGGCCTTCATGCCGAGGATGCTTCCCCGCGTGACCCCCGCCGAACAAGGGGGCATGGTGGGAAGTGAGCGACGCACCGGAGTGCCGCGTCACACGGAGGTCACCCGTCATGGTCCGTGAGTCGGAGTCGGGACTGCCCGTCGAGCCGGTCTACGGCCCCGAGGCCCTGGCCGGCTGGGACCCGGCCGTGGAACTCGGCGTCCCGGGGGCCTACCCCTTCACCAGGGGCGTCCACCCGACGATGTACACCGGCCGCCCCTGGACCATGCGCCAGTACGCCGGCTTCGGCACGGCGGCCCAGTCCAACGCCCGCTACCGGCAGCTCATCGCCCACGGCACCACCGGCCTGTCCGTCGCCTTCGACCTGCCCACCCAGATGGGCCACGACTCCGACGCGCCCCTCGCGCACGGCGAGGTCGGCCGGGTCGGCGTGGCGATCGACTCGCTCGACGACATGCGGGTGCTGTTCGCCGGCATCCCCCTGGACCGGGTCTCCACGTCGATGACGATCAACGCCCCGGCGGCCGTGCTGCTCCTGCTCTACCAGCTGGTCGCGGAGGAGCAGGGGGTACCGGCGGCCGCCCTGACCGGCACCGTCCAGAACGACGTGCTCAAGGAGTACATCGCGCGCGGCACGTACATCTTCCCGCCGAAGCCCTCGCTGCGTCTGACCGCGGACGTCTTCCGGTACTGCGCGGCCCGGATCCCGAGGTGGAACACCATCTCGGTCTCCGGCTACCACATGGCCGAGGCCGGGGCGTCCCCCGTGCAGGAGATCGCCTTCACCCTCGCCGACGGCATCGAGTACGTGCGCACGGCGGTCGCGGCCGGCATGGACGTCGACGTCTTCGCGCCCCGGCTGTCCTTCTTCTTCGTGGCCCGTACGACCCTGCTGGAGGAGGTCGCCAAGTTCCGCGCGGCGCGCCGGATCTGGGCCCGGGTGATGCGGGAGGAGTTCGGCGCCCGCGACCCCAGGTCGCTGATGCTCCGGTTCCACACCCAGACCGCGGGCGTCCAGCTGACCGCCCAGCAGCCGGAGGTGAACCTGGTCCGGGTCGCCGTCCAGGCCCTGGCCGCGGTCCTCGGCGGCACCCAGTCCCTGCACACCAACTCCTTCGACGAGGCGATCGCCCTCCCCACCGAGAAGAGCGCCCGGCTGGCCCTGCGCACCCAGCAGGTCCTGGCCCACGAGACGGACGTCACGGCGACGGTCGACCCCTTCGCGGGCTCGTACGCCGTGGAGCGCATGACGGACGACGTGGAGGAGGCGGCCGTCGCCCTGATGCGGAAGGTCGAGGAGCTGGGCGGCGCGGTGGCGGCGATCGAGCGCGGCTTCCAGAAGGCCGAGATCGAGCGCAGCGCCTACCGGGTCGCGCGGGAGACGGACTCGGGCGAGCGGGTGGTGGTCGGCGTCAACCGCTTCCGCCTCGACGAGGAGGAGCCGTACGAGCCGCTGCGCGTGGACCCGGCCGTCGAGACCCGGCAGGCGCAGCGGCTGGCGCGGCTGCGCGCGGAACGCGACGGGGCCGCGGTGACGGCGGCCCTCGGCCGGCTGCGGGAGACCGCCGCGGGCGACGCCGGCGTCCTGCCCCCGATGAAGGAGGCGCTGCGGGCCCGGGCGACCGTCGGCGAGGTCTGCGACGCGCTGCGGGAGGTGTGGGGCACCCACGTCCCGGCGGACGCCTTCTGACCCGCGGCCACGGGCGCGCTCGGACGTCCGTGCGAGACTGCTTCCCATGTTCGGCGTCATCGATCTCCCCACCTACCTGGCAGGACTCGTCCTGATCGTCCTGCTGCCCGGCCCCAACTCCCTGTACGTGCTGTCCGTCGCCGCCCGCCAGGGGGTACGGGCCGGCTACACCGCCGCCGCGGGCGTGTGGTGCGGGGACACCGTGCTGATGACGCTGTCGGCGGCCGGGGTGGCCTCGCTGCTCCAGGCCAACGCCGTGCTCTTCGGGATCGTGAAGTACGCCGGCGCCGGCTATCTGACCTGGCTGGCCATCGGGATGATGCGGGCCGCGCGGGGGATGTGGCGGGCGCGCGGGGAGCAGGGGCCGCCGAGGGAGACGGGACCGGTCCCCGCCGGGCAGGAGCGGCCGTACCGCCGCGCCCTGGTGATCAGCCTCTTCAACCCCAAGGCGATTCTCTTTTTCGTGGCGTTCTTCGTTCAGTTCGTCGACCCGGGCTACGCCTACCCGGCCCTGTCCTTCGTCGTCCTCGGCGCCTTCGCGCAGGCGGCCAGCTTCCTCTACCTGAGCGCCCTGATATTCAGCGGTACCCGGCTCGCCGCCGCCTTCCGCCGCCGCCGGCGCATGTCGGCGACGGCCACCTCGGCCGCGGGCGTGCTGTTCCTCGGCTTCGCGGTGAAGCTGACGCTGGCCAGCGCCTGAGGGGCGGCTACAGACCCACGCGCGCCGCGTACGCCGTCAGCCCCTCGGCCGTCGCGCCCGCCCAGCCCACATAGCCGTCGGGCCGGACCAGGAACACGCCCGGGCCGTACGACTCGGGGGCCGGCAGGCCGCGGAGCCCGGCGGCCGACCCGGCGCCCAGCAGCGTCCAGTGCGGCCCCCGGAACGCGTCGAACATCCGCACCCCGTCGGCGTTCCGCCCGTCGGGCGCGCGGTCGCCCGCCCGCACCGCACCCGGCTCCGCCCGGGTCTCCGCCGTCAGCGAGGACTCCCGGTAGCCCAGCCCCAGCTGCACCGTCGCCGCGCCGCGCCGCACCTCCCCGCGGTGGACGCCGGTCGAGAGGTCCAGCATGGCGGCGGCGTTCGGACGGCGCTCCTCCTCGTAGGTGTCGAGGAGTCCCTCCGGGGCGCCGCCGAGCACCGCGGCCAGCTTCCAGCCCAGGTTGTAGGCGTCCTGGACGCTGGTGTTGAGGCCCTGGCCGCCGGCCGGGGAGTGCACGTGCGCCGCGTCCCCCGCCAGGAAGACCCGGCCGGCCCGGAAGCGGTCGGCCAGGGCGGCCCGGGGCCGGAAGTCCGAGGCCCAGCCCAGCCCGGTCACATCGGCCGGGCCGAGATGGGTGTACGCCGCCACCAGGCGCCGTACGCCGTCGAGGGAGAGGTCGGGTTCGGTGCCCTCCGGCAGCCTCGCGGCCAGCTGGAAGTCCTCGGTCCCGGCCAGCGGGCACAGCGCCACGCCGGTGCCGTCGTCGCCGGCGAACATGTGCCAGTGCTCGCGGTCCAGGCCCCGCACCCGCAGATCCGCCACCAGGAAGGGGCTCGGGTCGACGGACTCGCCGGTCATCCCGACGCCCACCGCCCGCCTTACCGTGGACCGCCCGCCGTCCGCCGCCACCACGTACCGCGCGTGGGCCGTCGTGCCGTCGGCGAAGCGGACCGTCACGCCCGCCGCGTCCTGCTCCAGGCCCGCCACCGGGTGCCCGAACGCGACCCGGCCGCCCAGCTCCGTCAGCCGCGCGTACAGCACCTCCTGCGTCCGCCACTGGGCGACCATCAGCGGGTCGGTGTACGGAGTGCCCTCGTCGGCCGCCACCGGGTCGAACATCGGCTGAGCCCGGAGCGGCTCGCCGTCCTTCCAGAGCAGCCGGGGCGGGTAGCCGCCACCGGCCGCGCGCAGCGCCTCGCGCACGCCGAGGTCGTCGAAGACCTCCTGCGTCCGGGGCTGGATCCCCTTGCCGCGCGAGCCCGGGAACAGTCCCGCGCCCGCCTCCACGACCAGTGCGTCCACCCCGCGCCGGGCGAGGTCGACACCGAGGGTGAGCCCGGTGGGCCCGGCACCCACGATCAGAACATCCGTCGCAT
This sequence comes from Streptomyces sp. NPDC104367, assembly GCF_055583825.1. Lineage (NCBI taxonomy): Bacteria > Bacillati > Actinomycetota > Actinomycetes > Kitasatosporales > Streptomycetaceae > Streptomyces > Streptomyces sp. NPDC104367. Next base: position 20,419 of record NZ_JBVJND010000058.1, read on the forward strand.
CCATCGCATATCTCCTTAACGCAGTTAAGTGCCGACGCCGACCAGGCTGCCCTTAACGCTGTTAAGCTGTCAAGTGTGAGTACGGAACGACGCGCCCCCCTGGACCGCCGCCGGGTCGCCGACACGGCCCTGCGCCTGCTGAACGAGACCGGCCTGGACGGCCTGACCCTGCGGGCCATCGCCAGGGAGCTGGACGTCAAGGCCCCGGCCCTGTACTGGCACTTCAAGGACAAGCAGGCGCTGCTCGACGAGATGGCGACGGAGATGTACCGCCGGATGGCCGCGGGGGCCGCGCTCGACCCCGCCGGCACCTGGCAGGACTGCCTGCGCCGGACGGGCCGGGGTCTGCGCACGGCCCTGCTCGGCTACCGCGACGGCGCCAAGGTCTACAGCGGCTCCCGCTTCACCGGCATCGACCACGCCCCGCAGCAGGAGGCCTACCTGCGGATCATGACGGCGGCCGGCTTCACCCTCGCCCGGGCCGCGGCGGCGGGCCGCACCGTGCACGTCTACACCATCGGCTTCGTCAGCGAGGAACAGGGCGTCGAACCCCTCCCGGGCGAACGCCGGGAGGGCTACGACGTGGACGAACGCGCCCGGCTGCTGGCCGAGTTCCCGCTCTCGGCCGCGGCCGGCCGGGAACTGTTCACCGACTACGACCAGCACTTCGAGGAGGGCCTGGAGATCGTGATCGCCGGAATCGGGGCCCGATATGCCGGGCCGGGTTCCCCTCGGATGAACGAGGGGTGAATTCGACCCCAATCAAGGGTTTTCCAGCGCTCTTTTCACACGCGGGCCGAAAGGCTTCTCGACATAACGGTGGATCAGCCAGGCCACCCCGAGCATCATCAGCGCGGTCGTCACCAGCGTGGGCCACGGCGGCACCCCCAAGCCCCGGTGCAGCACCCGGATCACGAACCACCCCAGGTGCTCGTGCACCAGGTAGAACGGGTAGGTCAGGGCCCCGGCGGCGGTCAGCCAGGGCCAGTTCGCCCGGTGCGTCAGGCCGGTCGCCACCGCCGCCACCGCGGCGTACGCCAGCGTGACGAGCAGCATCACGGCGTACGGGTTCCGGGGCGCGCCGGGGTGCCACAACCCCGCGGCGGCGGTGTGCAGTTCGAGGATCCAGGACAGCGCCACGATGCCCCACGACAGGAGCCGGCCGCCGAAGCGGTGGACCAGGTAGAGGGCCAGGCCGCCGATGAAGCAGGGCGCGTACCGGGGCATCACGACCAGTTCGGTCCAGGGTCCGCCGGCCGCGGTGGACAGCACGGTCGCCAGGGTCCACACCGAGCAGAACAGCACCACCCTGCGGTACGTGACGCCCGGCAGGACGACCGTCAGCGCGAACAGGGCGTAGAAGCGCACCTCCACCCAGAGCGTCCAGCACACGCCGAGGACCCGGGGCGCGCCCATCGGCTGTTGCAGCATCGTCAGGTTGACCAGGAACTCGTCGGGCCGGACCGCCCGGACGACGGCGGGCAGCACCAGGGAGGCGGCGGTGACCAGCACCAGCGCGACCCAGTAGGCGGGGTAGAGGCGGGCGACGCGGGAGCGGAAGAAGTCGCCCAGGGAGCGGCCCCAACTGCTCATGCAGATCACGAAGCCGCTGATGACGAAGAAGAACTCGACGCCGAGACAGCCGTGGACGGCGACCTCGGACAGGGTCGGGAAGAGGCGGGCGGGGTTCTGGTGCCAGGACGCGGCGACGACTCCGCCGCGGCCCGCGTAGTGGTAGAGGCAGACCATCAGGGCGGCCAGCAGCCGCAGTCCGTCGAGGGCAGGGAGCCGGGTGCGCCGCCGTTCGGGTGGGGCCGGTGCGGCGGTGGTCTTCGCAGGCGGGAGCGCCGGTGTGGGGATCGCGAGAGGCATGGTCCGAAGCGCCTACCCGGGAATTGCCCTTTAATCATCCGATCAGTTCGCGAAGTCCCCGGGATGTGCGACGTCCCATACCGTCACCTGGGGGAATCATAGAAAGTGCGCGGTGAACCTCCTAACCATTCTCTTACGAGTCGTAATTCGTTAACCATATGGTCGTTTTGGCTTCCTAGTTTCTCCATCTGTCCCCCGGGCGCGGGTCGGTCCACCACACACAGCGGTTGCACAAGCTTTGCTTGGCAAAATCAGGAGAGCTATGACGAGGGTCCAGAACAGGCGGGCACCTGCACGCGGAGGGGAGCTGGACGACTGCCTGCACGCCTGTGCCGTGCACAGCGGCAAGGTCGTCGGCAGCCTCGACCGCCGCCGTGCCGAACTCGCCGAGCAGCTGCGCAAGCTGCTGGTCGTGGTCGCCACGGAGGGCACCACGGCCCCCGCGCCCGCCGCGGCCGGCGGCGCGACCGCGCTGCTCAAGCGCGCCGTCAAGGGCGCCACGACCCCCTCCGGCGGGATCAACAACGACCTGCTGGACGCTCTGCTCGCGGTCGCGAACAAGGCGCTGGAGTGCGGTTACCACGACGAGCTCAACCTCGCCCTGGTGGTCAGCGACACCGTCCTCGCCCAGCGCAAGAACTCCCGCGCCGGCTGGCGGCTGCGCGCCCGCATCCTGGAGGGCCTGGGCGAGGAGAGCGAGGCCGTCGAGGCCTACGAGCGCTACCTCGAACTCACCAAGGACGACGGCTTCGGCGTCGCCAACCGGATATCCGGCCTGCGCCGCGCCGCCGAACGCGAACGCGACCTGCTCGACCTGCTGGGCCGCCAGGTCCCGGCCGCCGCCGACCACCGGCGCGAGCCCGCCACGGCCACCTGGGCCGAGGGCCTCGCCCTGCGGGCCGACGGCGACTGGCAGGCCGCCGAGCCCCGCCTGGTCGGCGCGCTGCTCGCCCTCTCCGAGGACGAGGCCCCCGTGGGCGACCGGCAGGAACTGCTCAGCCAGTACCTCGACATGCGCCTCGCCAGGGGCGACGGCCCGGGCCTCGCCGAGGCCGTCGGGCTCTACGCGGAACAGCGCCGCTTCCGGATGCGCGGCCCGGTCGGCAACCCGACCGTCGACGGCGTCCAGTGGATCAGCCTCGGCGAGTTCCGCAACCAGATCGCCGGCAAGTCCGTCTGCCTGATCGCCAACTCCGGCCGCGTGGGCGCCGGCGGCATCGGCAGGCAGATCGACGACTACGACCTGGTCGTGCGCTTCAACTCGTACAAGATCGACCCGAAGCACACCGGCGAGCGCACCGACATCCACGTCAGCATCCACAAGCACGCCTTCAACTGGGAGAAGCCGGTGACCACCCGGCTGATCTTCGGCGGCGTCTCCGGCGACTGGAAGCACTCGCTGCGCAACAAGCTGGTGCCCGGCGCCCAGCAGTTCCTCGGCGACGAGTCGCTGCGCTGGCCGATGCGCAACATCGGGCAGATCAGCACCGACACCTGGACGGGCATCCCGACCTCCGGCTTCAACATGCTGTGGCTGCTGGACTTCCTGGACGTCAGCCCGACGCTCGACCTGATCGGCTTCGACTTCTACGAGAGCGGCGCGTACCGCGTGCAGGAGGCCATGAAGCTGGCCATCACCTCCGTGCACGAATACACCAGCGAGAAGGACTGGGTCATGCAGCGGGCCCAGAGCGTGACGGACATGAGGATCTCCCTGCGATGACGACCACCTTCACCTCGGCGATACCGAACACCGACGCCACCGCCCTCACCAAGAAGCGCCGGGTGGCCTTCGCGTCCTACGTGGACGAGAACTACCTGCCCGGCTTCCTGGTCCTGCTGCGCAGCCTCGCCCTGTCGAACCCGGGCGTCTGCGAGGACTTCGTCGTCCTCTACGACGACCTGCGCCCGGCCTCCGTCGCCAAGATCCGCGCCCTGCACCCGCGCATCGTGCTGCGCCCCGTCGACGACACCCGCTACGACTCGTACGTCAAGGGCGACCAGGACAACTACCTGGTCCGCAAGGCGTACTTCATCCTCGACATCTTCCGGCTGCGCGACTACGACACCGTCATCACCCTGGACACCGACATGGTCGTCCTCGGCGGTCTCGGCGAGCTGCTCGAACTGCGCGAGGGCCTCGCGGCCGTCCCCCAGTTCTTCTACGGCCAGCACAAGCTGAACTCCGGCCTCCTGGTGATCCAGAAGGAGTACCTGTCCGAGGAGTTCTGCGCCCGGATCGACGAGACCGGCCGCAGCGGCGCCTACGAGCTCGACAAGCACGACCAGGGCATCCTGAACGCCGTCCTGGACGGCGACTTCGTCCGCCTCGACGCCAGGTACAACTTCGTCAAGCGGCGGCTCTCCGGCGACCTCCCGGTCCCGGAGGACACCAAGATCCTGCACTTCACCGGGCGCCACAAGCCCTGGCAGGGCGGCGAGGCTGGCTACGCCCAGGCGGAGGACCGCTGGCGCGAGTTCGAGATGACCGACGCCGAGTTCCACGCGGCCTACTTCGCCTCCTCCGGCGGCCTCCACCACGACCTGGTCGTCCACTTCGGCACCCCGCACGTCCAGCGCACCGGCGACGTCGAGATCGCCCGCAAGGTGGCCGCCGCGCACATCGCGGCCGGCGACTACCAGGACGCCGTCGACGTCATGAGCAGCGTCCACATCCCGCTGGACGAGGCCTGGCCGCACGAGGTGCTCGGGCACGCCCTGATGAGCGTCTCCCGCTACGACGAGGCCAGGACGCAGCTGCTGCTCGCCAGCGCCGCCCCCAACCGGGCCGCCACCGCCTTCTCCCGGCTCGCCCAGATGGCCTGGGTGCACGGCGACAACACCGAGGCCCTGCGGTACGCCACCGCCGGCCTCACCGTCGACCCCACGCACCGCTCCAGCCGCCTGTGGGCCCAGCGCGCCGCCGCCGTGCCCGCCCAGGAGCAGGGCAGCGCCGAGGACCAGCTGGCGCACGTCGCCTTCTACATGGACCGGCAGGGCAACGCGGGCGACAAGCTGCTCCCGGAGACCGTCCGGCTCGGCTTCGGCCCGGACACCACCTCCCGGCGCTGGCACTCCGTGCACGCCCACCGCTACTTCGACCAGGCCGCCCTGGAGCGCGTCAACGCCCGCCGGGGCCTGGTCATCGGCGGCGGCGGCCTGTTCATCCCGGACACCATGCCCAACGGCAACAGCGCCTGGCAGTGGAACGTCCCGGACGAGCACCTGCGCGCCATCGACGTCCCGGTCATGATCTACGCGGTCGGCTTCAACGCCTTCGACGGCCAGTCCTACCGGGCCAAGCGCTTCAACGAGAGCCTGCGGCTGCTGGTCGAGAAGGCCTCGTTCTTCGGCCTGCGCAACCACGGCTCCATCGCCAAGGTCCGCGGCATGCTCCCGCCCGAACTCCAGGACAAGGTCGTCTTCCAGCCCTGCCCCACCACGGTCATGCGCCAGCTGGTGGCCGGCTGGACCGACCCGTCGTACCGCGAGGACACGGTCATGCTCAACGCGGCCTACGACCGCGCGGGGCTGCGCTTCGGCCACGACTACGGGCACTTCCTCGCCGAGATGGCCAAGGCCGTCCGCAAGATCGGCGAGCACACCGAGGTCAAGTGCGTGGCGCACTCCCTCGACGACGAGAAGATCGCCTTCGACCTGCGCCGCGAGCACGGCATCTCGCTGCCGGTCATCCCGATGTACGACTTCTCCAACGACGAGATCCGCGAGACCTACGCCAAGACCCGCCTGGTCATCGGCATGCGCGGGCACGCCGGCATGATCCCGTTCGGCGTCGGCACACCGATCGTCTCGCTCATCTCGCACCCCAAGATGGCGTACTTCCTGGGCGACATCGAGCGGCCCGAGTGGGGCGTCTCGGTGCACGAGAAGGACCTCGGCGAGATCCTCACCGAGCGCGCGATCGGCATCCTCGACAACCACAGCCGTACCGTCGCCGACGTGCACGACCGGCAGGAACAGCTGTGGAAGGTCACCGAGGAGAACGCGGCCACGATCAAGAAGATCCTGGGCCGGTGACCCCGAAGGGGCGGGCCCGGACAATCCGGACCCGCCCCTTCGAGCAGCGGTTCGACAGCGCGCCCATGGGGGCGCGGGGCCGTGGTCGACGTACGGCTCCGCCGCGTGGCCGCGACCGGCCCCGACGGTGCCGCAGACGACAGGCCACCGAACTTACCGCCGCACGACCCTCCGCAGGCTCCGCGCCTTGCGCGCCATCCGCCGCACCGTCGGATTGCGCAGCGGGAACGACAGCTGGGCCGGCACCCCACCGGGCAGCCCGAGCGAGGTCAGCCGCTTGCGCTTGAAGTACCTGATCGTCGTGCCGTTCAGATGCCTCGTCAGATACCGCTCGGTCTCCGCGCGCAGCTGCGGATGGATCCTCGGCTGCATCGCGAAACCCACCGCCCGGACCAGCTCGCCGAGCGCCTCGACGCCCATCAGCGGGCGCTGCCGCCCGACCGCCTCGCGGTCGCCGAGGTCGGGGACCAGCGCGTCGACCACGGTGACCGGCACGCGGTTGCTGTTCTCGTACGGGGTGAGCCTGTCCAGGAGCGTGTCGGTGCCGACGCGCGCGGTCGGCAGGCCGTACAGCGCGGACGCGGTGAGCAGCGCGGTGGAGAAGCAGCCGACGACCAGCGCGGGGCGCATCCGCTGGTACAGCACCTCGGCGAGGACCGTGGTGTCCAGGACCGTGAGGTCGGCCCCCAGCCGCTCGGCCTCCTGCTCCAGGGTCCGGGCGAAGCGGGCCGGCGCGGAGGGGTGCGGCTTGAACACGACCTTGGTGTGGCCGAGTTCGACGGCGCCCTTCAGCATCCGGACGTGCAGCTGCTCCTCCTGCTCGGCGGAGAGGATGCCGAGCGCGGAGAGGTACTGGCCGAGCAGCAGGGCCGGTTCGTCGATGTGCGGCAACTCGTCGCCGCTGGGCGCCAGTTCGGTGAGCACCTTGGTGAATGCGGGGGTCGGCACGACCTCGCCCGGGACGCCGAACTCGGTGAGCAGCATCGGCTTGAGACCCGGCACCAGGTCCAGGTGGAGAACCCGGTCCACCCGGGTGCCGACCAGCGGGTCGATCTTGTTGCGGGTCGGGCCGTAGCTCATCAGGCCGTCGGCGTAGACCGTGACCGGGGCGCCGTTGAAGATCTGGGTGAGGCTCAGCGACGGGTTGACCTGGATGGACTCGACGGCGAGCTCGACGTCGTCGTCGCCCAGCCGCCACTCGTGGCGCAGGAAGCGTTCCCAGAGCGGGAAGTCCTCCGGCCGGGGGGCCCAGCCGCCGGGGTGGAACGGGAAGATCGTCTCGTTGTACGAGATCACGTCGTCGAAGCGGTCGCGCAGCCGCTCGAAGCCGGGCGCCTCGTCCGGGCCCGGGGTGGTCTCGGGGGTCGCCGCGTTGTTGCAGACCAGCATGATGCGCCGGTCGGCCGGGCGGAAGGCGCCGGAGTCCAGGGCGGCGGCGAGGGTGGCCGTGCCGTAGAGGGTGGACGCCTGGAAGATCTGGGTGGTCACGCGGCGGCTCCCGCGGGGGCGGGACGGCGGCGCAGCCGGCGCAGCTTGGTGGCGCGCTGGAGGTCCATCGAGTCCAGCGCGTCGTCCAGCACGTCCTGCGGCATGCGCCGCAGCGCCGCGGCACTCATTGATTTCAGCTTCTTCGCCACCGCGGGCTCGAACCTTTCGATGGATCCCAGGTGATGGGAAATGATGGCGCAGTACGTGCGGACTGCCTTCGGCAGGAGTTCCCTCGCCTCGGCGTCCTGTGCGGTTTCGTCGATCACCTGGTCGAACGCGCGAATGAAATCGAGCTGACGGACATCGCCGATCTGGGTGAGCGAAGAGGCTACGCCACGCCGGTAGAACACACCGAGCAGATTCACCGCGGCGAAGGAATCGGCCTCGCGGTGCAGCTTCCAGATCCACGGCCGGTCCTCGGCCGTCCGCAGTCCGTGCGTGAAGTGCACGAGCCCCTTGTCCACCAGCCGGCGGTGATAGGCCCCCGCCCACGCGTAGGCGTAGTCGACGGAGGTGGACCGGTCGCTGGGCAGGATCGCGTCCCGCGGGTTCAGCACGGTGTCCCGGCGGCCGACCGGAACCCGGTGCACGGCCCGCGCCCGCGCGGTGCACTGCACATGGTCGGTCCGGACGAAGTCGCAGCCCAGGCCCTCGATCGCGGCCACCAGCCGCGGGTAGTAGCCCGGCGCGAGCCAGTCGTCGCCGTCCAGGAACGTGAGGTACTCGCCGCGCGCCCTGTCGATGCCGGTGTTGCGCGCGGTGGCCAGCCCCCCGTTCTTCTCGTGTCTGACATGGACCGCGCCTGGGAGCTCGCGCTCCGCTCGCGCGAGAATCTCTGGTGTCCCGTCGGTCGAGCAGTCGTCGACGAGAATGAATTCGAAGTCCTCACGCGCGTTCGCGCGCAGGCTCCTCAGGGTGTCGGGCGCGTATTGCTGCACGTTGTAGAACGGCACGATGACGGAGAGCTTGACCACGGGGGCGACGTTAGAGGGACGCCCGTCATCCGTCTTGACCGCTGCCTTGATACGAGGTGAACGACGTGTGGCGAGGTCGTGAACCGGGGCTTTTCGGCGGCTGATCCCGGGCTGATTCGCCATTCGGCGATGTGTTGTTAACCGTTTGTTGGATTCGGGTTCGGGAGATCCTCGGAATGGCTTCCTAGCGTCTTCCGTGTGCCAGCAAGTGCAACGAAGTCCCTGCGGGTGGCCGTCCTGGCGGATTCCGACACCCGGTGGAAGTGGGGGGCGCTCACCGCGAAGCGCCTGATCCCCGACGGAGGCGACGACCCGGACGTCAGACTCGACGGCTACCTCCTGCGGGGCCGTGCCACCCCCACCGCCCGCCAGCTCCAGGAGGTCGGCGTCCACGCGGACTCGCTCCGCGAAGTGACGGCCGTCGAGTTCCTGCGCGCCATGCAGGCCGGACCCGAGGGCGCCAAGTCGTACGACGTCCTCGTGCTCTCGCTCGTCGGCGGCGGGGTGCAGGCCATGCTGCACGGGCTGCGCAGCGCCTTCGCCGGCCGGGAGAAGCGGCCCGTCGTCGTCACCGGCTATGTCGGCGTCGTCTACGAGAAGCTCGCCGACGGCCTGCTGCTGCGGCACGGCGCGGACCTCGTCCTCGCCAACTCCCGTCAGGACGCGGACCGTTTCCGGGAGGTGTACGACGGGGTCGGCGCCGACTCCGCCTCGGTCACCGAGGTCGCCCTGCCGTTCCTCGGCGGAGCGCCCTACGCGGGCGAACACGACCCGTACACCGTGGTGTTCGCCGCCCAGCCCTCGGTCCCCGACACCCGCAGGGACCGCACCTACCTGCTCGACCGGCTGATCGGGCACGCCCGCAGGCACCCCGGGCGGGAGGTGCTGCTCAAGCTGCGCTCCAAGCCGGGCGAGCACACCACCCACATCGAGGAACTGCCGTACCAGAAGCTGGTCCAGGGCAAGGACGTGCCCGCCAACTTCCGGCTGGTGTACGGGCACATGGGCGAGGTCCTGGACCGCACCGACCTGCTCGTGACCATGAGTTCGACGGCCGCCCTGGAGGCCCTGCACCGGCGGATCCCGACCGTGGTCCTCACCGACCTCGGCATCCGCGAGGCGCTCGGCAACCACCACTTCGTCGGCTCCGGCTGCCTCGCCTCCTGGGACCAGCTCGACGCCGGACACCGCCCGGTGCCCGACGCCGAGTGGGTCTCCCGGCAGGGCGTCGCCGCCGACGGCAGCTACGGCACCGCCTTCGACGCGGGCCGCGAGCGCATCGCGAAGCTGCTCGCCCGGCCCGGCGGGCTGCCGCCCCTGAACCCGTACTACACGTCCGAGACCGCGCCCGGATATCTGCCCGGCATCCTGGCCCGCCACCACCTCGGCCCCGACGGCGAGCCGCTGCCCGGCGCGCCGGCCGCCGACCGGGCCCCGGGCCCCGTCCGCCAGATCGTGCGCCGGGCCGCACGGGGCGCCTACCGCCACGGCGTCCAGCGAGTGGCCCCCGTGATCCGACGAATGGGAGAGCTGTGAGCGACCGGATCCCGAACCAGGCGTCTTCGGCGCCCGACGGACCTGAAGGAACTGAGCCGATGTCCCACCCCGAGGCGGCCGTAGTGCCCCGCGTCCTCGCCGTGATCCCCGCCCGGGGCGGCTCGAAGGGCGTCCCCGCCAAGAACCTCGCCCCGGTCGGCGGGGTCCCGCTGGTCGCCCGCGCGGTCCGCGAGTGCGTCGCCGCCCGCCTGGTGACCGACGTCGTCGTCTCCACCGACGACCGGGCGATCGCCGCCGCCGCCCGCTCGGCCGGCGCCGAGGTCGTGCTGCGCCCCGCCGCCATCGCCGGCGACACCGCCACCTCCGAGGCCGCCGTCCTGCACGCCCTGGACGCCCACGAGGCGCTGCACGGCGCCACCGTCGACGTCGTCCTGCTCGTGCAGTGCACCAGCCCCTTCATCGTCCGCGAGGACCTCGACGGGGTGGCCGGCGCGGTCGTCGACAACGGCGCCGACACGGCCCTGACCGTCGCCCCCTTCCACGGCTTCGTGTGGCGCGACGAGGTGCACGCCCCGGTGCCGGCGGGCGCCGGCGAGGCCTCGGCGAGCGGCGGCTTCGGCGTCAACCACGACAAGTCGTTCCGCCCCCGCCGCCAGGACCGCCCCCAGGACCTCCTGGAGACCGGCGCCGCCTACGCGATGCGCGCGGCCGGCTTCCGCGAGCACCGGCACCGCTTCTTCGGCCACACCGAACTGGTGCGCACCGACCCCGCGCGCGTCCTGGAGATCGACGACCCGCACGAGCTCGCCCGCGCCCGCGCGCTGGCCCCCCTCTTCGACGCGGACCGCCCCGGTTCGCTGCCGACCGCCGACGACGTCGACGCGGTCGTACTGGACTTCGACGGCACCCAGACCGACGACCGGGTGCTGATCGACGCCGATGGAAAGGAGTTCGTCTCCGTGCACCGCGGCGACGGACTCGGCATCGCCGCCCTGCGCAGGAGCGGGCTGAAGATGCTGGTCCTGTCCACCGAGCAGAACCCGGTCGTCGCCGCCCGGGCCCGGAAGCTACAGATTCCGGTCCTGCACGGCATCGACCGAAAGGACCTCGCACTCAAGCAGTGGTGCGAGGAGCAGGGCATCGCTCCCGAGCGCGTGCTCTACGTCGGAAACGACGTCAATGACCTCCCGTGCTTCGCCGTAGCCGGCTGGCCCGTGGCGGTCGCGAGCGCCCACGACGTCGTACGCGGCGCCGCACGCGCGGTCACCACCCTCCCCGGCGGTGACGGCGCGATCCGAGAGATCGCCAGCTGGATCCTCGGCCCCTCTCTCGACTCCCTCCCGAAGTAAGGACACCCCACCGTCATGAGCAACTCCCGTCTGCGCCAGTTCGGTTCCCGCGAGGTCGGCCCCGGCAGGCCCGTCTACATCTGCGGCGAGATCGGTATCAACCACAACGGTGAGCTGGAGAACGCCTTCAAGCTGATCGACGTCGCCGCCGAGGCCGGCTGCGACGCCGTCAAGTTCCAGAAGCGCACCCCGGAGATCTGCACCCCGCGCGACCAGTGGGACATCGAGCGCGACACCCCCTGGGGCCGCATGACCTACATCGACTACCGCCACCGCGTGGAGTTCGGTGAGGACGAGTACCGCCAGATCGACGACTACTGCAAGAGCAGGAACATCGACTGGTTCGCCTCCCCGTGGGACACCGAGGCCGTCGCCTTCCTGGAGAAGTTCGACGTCCCCGCCCACAAGGTCGCCTCCGCGTCCCTCACGGACGACGAGCTGCTGAGGGCCCTGCGCGCCACCAACCGTTCGGTCATCCTCTCCACCGGCATGTCCACCCCGAAGCAGATCCGCCACGCGGTCGAGGTCCTCGGCTCGGACAACATCCTCATGTGCCACGCCACCTCCACCTACCCGGCCAAGGCCGACGAGCTCAACCTCCGCGTGATCAACACGCTGGAGAAGGAGTACCCGAACGTGCCGATCGGCTACTCCGGCCACGAGACCGGCCTCCAGACCACCCTCGCCGCGGTCGCGCTCGGGGCGACCTTCGTCGAGCGTCACATCACCCTCGACCGCGCCATGTGGGGCTCCGACCAGGCCGCCTCCGTGGAGCCGCAGGGCCTCACCCGCCTGGTCCGCGACATCCGCATCATCTCCGAGTCGCTCGGCGACGGCGTCAAGAAGGTCTACGACTCCGAGCTCGGCCCGATGAAGAAGCTGCGCCGCGTCACCGGTGTCGTCGCCGAGGCGGAGATCGCCGCGGCCGCCGGCGAGCCGGTCCAGGTCTGATCCGTTTGTTACGACGACGGGACGGTCGTACGTCGATGAGCCCCCGCGCCGGGAACACCGGCCCCCACACACTCGCGTTCGTCGAGAGTCCGGTGCAGCTGCTGAACGTGCTGGAGTGGGCGCACGTCCACGCCCTGCGCGGGACGGCGGACCCGGTACCCGCCGTGCCCAACCAGGTACGGCGCACGGTGTCCGGCATATCTGCACCCGGCGCGGAACTCACGATCGTCGTCCTGTCCCCGACGGACCCCATGACCCGGGGCCAGCTGCGCCGGATGGCCGACCTGGCCCGGGACGAGGGCTACCGGGTCCGCTGGGAGGAGGCGCGGGGCGGCACCACCGCGCCCTTCCAGACGATCGGCGGCCTGGCGGGCTCGCTCCGCCGGGCCGACCGCATCGTGATGGGAGACCCGTTCTCCCGCTACGTACAACTGCTCCTGACGATCACCCGCGCCCGTGACCTGGTCGTCGTCGACGACGGCACGGCCACGATGGAGTTCGTCGCCCAGCTGGCGCGCGGCGAACGCCTGGTCCGCTGGCACCGCAAGGGCGGCAGACCCGGCGCCAGGGACCTCCTCTTCGCCCCGGTGTCCTCCTCGGCCCGCCGCCGCCTCACGCCCAGCGACCGCCGCCGCGTGGAGGTCTTCTCCTCCATGCCGATGACGGAGACCCCTCCCGGTGTCACGGTCACCGCGAACGACTTCGGCTGGACCCGGGCCCGCTTCGGGCCACCGCGCATCACCAAGGGCGCGGACATGGTCGGCACGTCCCTCGTCGAGACCGGCGTCGTGGACGGCGACCGCTACCTGGAGGCCGTCCAGACCCTGGCGAAGGCGCACGGCGCGACCCGCTACTTCGCCCACCGCCGCGAGAGCACGGACAAACTCCACCGCCTGGCGGCCGAGACGGGCCTGGAGATAGTCCGCCCGGACCTCCCCCTCGAACTGATCGCCCGCCGCGGTCCCATCGGCCGTACGATCCTCAGCTTCCCCTCGACGGTGGTGCACACCCTGCCCCTCGCCCTGGCCGGTACGGGCGTCCGGGTGGCCGTCTGCGACATCGACCCCACCTGGCTGACCGACCACGCGTCCCCCCGGGCCCAGGGATTCCTCTCCGGCGTCACCGGCACCGCGAAGGACGTCCACCGCCTGGCAACGGTCACCAGCCCCGCATGACACCCGGCGAGCCACCCGGCCCGCCACGGTGCACCCACGGCGGGGAGCCCGCCGCTCCGCTCAGCGACCCACGGAGCCCTTGAGCCCGCTGAGGAACGAGCCGAACACCCGCGGCGGGAACCTGAGGAACGCGGCGGTCGGGTCCTTCGAGTCGCGGACGGATATGTGGGTGGGGGAGTTTGCTATCTCTACGCAGGAGTCGCCGTCGCCGAAGCTTGAGTAGGACGACTTCTGCCATGTGTCAGAGGGGCTCATCACAGTTCCTTCGCCACGTTGTTGATCAAGTCTCGTGACTTGTCGGGGCTGAGCGACGCACCTTCCAGCTTACGGAGAAGTGTTCGAAGGGTGCCCACTTGAGTGGGGGAGTCGATGTACACCGCGCCGTTCGGGCCGTCCCGGACCACCGTGTCGAGCCCGGGTACTGCGCCGCCCGCATGCAGCATGGCACTCGCGGCGCCCGCGAAACCTTCCTGGGCGAAGGGGATGACCCGCACGGTGACGTTGTCCGCCTCGGAGACTTCGAGTACCTCGGCCAGTTGTGCCCGCGAGGCTGAGCGATCGCCGACCATGATGCGCAGGGCCGCCTCATGGATGATGGCGTCGAACGGTGTGCCGTCGAGGACCGCCTTGCGTCGCATCCGGTGCCGCACCCGCAGCTCAAGCTCTTCTTGCGGCAGAGCCGGTGCTCGATAGGCGTACACGGTGCGGGCGTAGTCCGCTGTCTGGAGCAAGCCCGGGATGTACAGGAACTGTGCCTCCCGAAGGAACGTCGCGTGGTGTTCCAGCTCGGAAAGATCGAGGAAGGGGGCCGGCAGTAGGCCCAGGTACTCATTCCACCAGCCCCGGGTGCGGTCCTTCGTCATGGACACCAGTGCCTCGATCAACTCTTCGTCCGTGCATGCGTAGTTGGCTGCAAGGAGACGCAGCCGCTTTTCGCTCACCCCGGCGAGGCCGGATTCGATCTGGCTCATCTGCGGTGCATTGACCCCGAGCAGTGCTGCGGCCTCCCTCGACGCGAGGCCTGCCGTCTCCCGCAGCCTGCGCAGTTCCACCGCCAGGCGCAGTTGACGTGCCGTCGGCTCGATTCGCTTTGCCACCCGACTGGGCCTCCCAACGCACATGCAAGTACGACTCGTTCGGGGGCAGATTACGCGACCGGCTTGCAGGATCGAAATATTTGCCCCTACCGTCAGTGACGTTAAGTGCACGCTGCGGAAGTGCACCGCACTGCCGTGCGGCAATGCCACCGCGCGTGAACCCCCCTCTGCTTGACCGGAGTTGATGCGGCATGCCCGAAATCTGCGACATCGGGGACACCTGGGACTACACGCTCTCCGTTCCGAACGACCTCAGAGCGGCGACCGTGTGCCGCCGTACTCTCCGTCTGATCCTGACGATGCACGGTCTGATCGGTCTCGCGGACACCGCGGAGTTGCTGGCGGCGGAGTTGGTCTCCAATGCGGTGCGGC
>NZ_JBVJND010000059.1:0-31428 GCF_055583825.1 Streptomyces sp. NPDC104367
GCCGGCCCGTTCCTGCTTGAGTTCCCGCGGGGCGTCCTTGGCTGCGGCGGCTGTCCGGAGATGCTTGCTCATGATCCCTCTTCCGTACGGTTCGGGGGTTGAGGAACATCCATGTCAGATCGTGCGCTAAGCCGCCGTCGGCCCTGATGGGCGGCTGACGGAGCGTCAGCGGCCGGACCCGCCTGAAGTCTTCCCACGGATAATGCCCTATTATCTGCGGCATTGTTGATCGCGGCCTGCGGCGACGCCGACGGTGCCGTGCGCGAAGCGACCCTGTTATCTGCGGCAAGGGGAAACTGTGCCCGTCGTCGTACGACTGCCCGCCGGGAAGGCGTTGACCGTCCGCACCGCGGCAGATGTGTTCCTCGACTCGCTCGGCAACGCGAATACCCTCCGGTCGTACGGAATCGGGGTCGGTAAGACCGCGGAACGGCTTGGCGAGGGCCGGCCGCTCGCCACCGTGGCGGACGACGAGATCGGCGGAGCCCTTGAACAGATGTGGGGCGAGTCGGCGGTCAACACGTGGAACGCCCGTCGGGCGGCGGTGCTGTCGTGGCTGGGCTGGTGTGCTGAGCGCGGGTACGACGGCCCGCGGGTGCCGGCCTGGGTGAAGCGGCTGCCCCCGCCGGACTCGGAGACCCCGGCCCGCTCGAAGATGGCGGTCGACCGGCTGATCGCCCGTCGAGATGTTCACCTCCGGGAGAAGACGCTGTGGCGCATGCTGTACGAGACAGTCGCGCGGGCAGAGGAGATCCTCGGCGTCAACATCGAGGAGTTGGACCTGGCGGGCCGCCGAGCCTTGGTGAAGGCCAAGGGCGCTCAGCCACGTACGCGCCGCCGGGGCGCCCCGCGCGAGGACTTCGTGTTGGAGACCGTGTACTGGGACGCCGGCACTGCCCGTCTCCTGCCCCGGCTGGTCAAGGGCCGCACCCGCGGCCCGGTGTTCGTCACCCACCGAAAGCCCGGCCCTGGCAAGGTCCTCGGGCCACGCGACATCTGCCCGGACACCGGCCTGGTCCGCCTGTCGTACGGCCAGGCCCGCGCTTTGCTGGACGCGCACACGGCCGTCGGCGGCGTGCCCGGTACGGGCTGGGACCTGCACGAATACCGGCACTCCGGCCTCACCCACCTTGGCGAGGCCGGGGCCAGCCTGCCCATGCTCATGGCAAAGTCGCGGCACAAGAAGCCGGAGAACGTCCGCAAGTATTTCCATCCCTCGCCGGAGGCGATCGCCGAGGTCACGAGCCTGTTGGCGCCAGGCGATGCTCGGCGCTGACCGCCGGAGATGTCAGCGGAAACGCCGGAAGAAAGTGCGGACGTCGGCGGTGAACAGGTTGGGTTGTTCCATCGCGGCGAAGTGCCCGCCGCGGGGCAGTTCGGACCAGTGAACAATGTTGTGATCCCGTTCCGCGAGTCTCCGAACCGGGCGGGCGATATCGGCGGCGAAGACTGCGACGCCGGTGGGAGTGGCGGGGCAGCTGGTGCGTGGCGGCTTTGAGGAGTGGGCCGCCTCCCAGTAGTGGCGGGCGGAGGATCCGGCGGTCGCAGTGAGCCAGTACAGCATCACGTTGGTCAACAAGCGGTCGCGGGAGACTGCATCCTCGGGCACGTCGGCGCTGTCCGTCCACTCCTTGAACTTCTCGACGATCCATGCGAGTTGCCCGACCGGAGAGTCGGTCAGCGCGTAGGACAGCGTCTGAGGACGAGTCCCCTGGATCTTGGCGTACCCCGACATCTCGGGCTCCGCCTCAAGGAGCCGGTTCAGGCGCGTCCAGTCCTCGTCGGTGAGTCCGGCGGCCACGGCGGGGTCGTTCGGGGGCAGCGTCAACAGGGTGTTCAGGTGGATGGCGACGACCTGCTTCGGGGCGAGAGCGGCCAGCTCCAGGGTGATCGAATGCCCCCAGTCGCCGCCCTGCGCGCCGTAGCGGCGGTAGCCCAGCCGCCGCATGAGCTCGGCCCAGGCACCTGCGACTCGGGGGATGTCCCAGCCGCCCTCTCTGGTCGGCCCGGACAGGCCGTAACCCGGAATGGAGGGGATCACCACGTCGAAGGCGTCGGTCGGCGCACCGCCGTGGGAGCGCGGGTCGGTCAGGGGCTCGATGACGTCGAGGAACTCCACGACGGACCCCGGCCAGCCGTGGGTGATCAGCAGCGGCAGCGCGTCCGGCTCGGGAGAGCGGATATGCAGGAAGTGGATGTCCGCGCCGTCAATCGTGGTCGTGAACTGGGGGAGCCGGTTTAAGTACGCCTCCTGCTCGCGCCAGTCGTACGACGTGCGCCAGTAGGCGGCCAACTCCTTCAGGTACGTTGACGGCACCCCCTGCGACCAGCCAGGAGCGGTGGGTTCGTCCGGCCACCGGGTGGCGTCCAGCCGTGCGGCCAGGTCGTCCAAGGCCGCCTGGGGAATGCTGAGTTCGAAAGGGCGGATTACCGTCTGAGCATCCTCGTTCATGCGCGCTCCTCCTCATTCGGCTCGCCCGCGAGCATCCGAGCGGCTGTGACGTCTTCCTCGTCCCAGCCCCAGTGCCCCGGGTTCTCCTGTTGCTGGGCCTGTTCGTCGATCCACCGGTTGTGCGCCTCCCAGGCCGCCTGCTTGCTGGTGCCCAGCGCGGCGCCGATCTGAGACCACGACGCCCCGGCCTGACGCGCGGAACGGACGGACAGCTGACGGCCGTAGGTGGCCTTGCGGGCGATCACCTCACCGAGCGCAAGCATCTCCAGCGCGTCGCTGCGCGTCAGGGGCGCCTCGTCCGGATCGGGCGACGCGGTCGCGGCATCGTCCTCGTCGAGCGGCGCCGCGAGGGCGTCGCGCGTCCGCAGCGCGTCGTAGCGCGCGACCGCGGTCAGCAGCGTGAACTGACGTTCAAGGTCATCGGGAGTCGACATGGCCCGAGTATTTCGTCAGGCTACCTTGACGTCAAGGTAGCCTGACCATCCTGGATTTGCTACTCCCCGTCTACAGCGTCTGCGGCGCGTAGCGGCCGCAGGCCGCCGGGCAGGTCGGGAAGCTGGAAGGAGTACCGGCCGTGCATGTTGATGTGGTGCCGCACGAACGGCGAGAGGCGGGCCACGTCCTCGTCACGGACGTCGAAGCCATCCGCACGCAGCTGATTCACCGCGGCGTCCATGTACCGCGTGTTGAACAGCACCAGGGCGTTGAGGATCAGCCCCAGGGCGCCGATCTGGTCCTCCATGCCGTCCTGGTAGCGCTGGTAGAGCTGCCCGTTCCGGCCATGGAAGATCTTGCGGGCGAGGGAGTGGCGGCCTTCCTGAAGGTTGGCCTGGCTCTTGATCTGGCGGCGGTATCCGGGCTCGTCGGCCAGGCGCAGGATGTGCAGGGTCTTGGAGATCCGCCCGTAGTGCGCGATCGCGTCGCCAAGCGGGGTCGGGCGTCCGTCCCGGGACAGCATCCGGATCACGTCGTACGCGCGCACGGCGCCGGTGTGGATGGAGCCGACGATCCGCAGGATGTCCTCCCAGTGACGTTCGATCCGGGCGAGGTCGACCCGGCCGCGGGCCGCGTTCTGGAAGGCGCCATAGTCGGCGGCTCGGTCGATGCGCCACATCTTCTGATCCGGCAGGTCAGCAAGCTGCGGCGCGTACGCGAACCCGGCGAGGGTGAGCAGACCGAAGACAATGTCGCTGTAGCTCGCGGTGTCGGTAACGATCATCTCGGGGCGCTTGCCGCCGTCGCGGTCGTAGAGGACGTCCAGCACGTACAGGGAGTCGCGCGGGGTGCCGGCCACCACCTTCCCTCCCAGCCCCGCCGCCTGGTCGTTGATCATGTTCAGCCAGGTCGCCCCGCCCCGGCGCCCGAAGTACTTCGGGTTCGGCCGCGCGTACACCGACGGCACGGGGACGACGAACCGCATGCCGTCCACGGAGGCGACCAGGCCACCGCCCCATGCCTGCGCGAGCGGGATGGCTGCTTGGTAGTCGATCAGCGTGGCGTTCGCGGCCCGGTACGTCGCCAGCCGCAGGTAGGTCTGGTCGACGTGGGACAGGCGGCCGTACTTCAGGGCGTCCGCAGCTCCGATGACCGGGGTGTAGCCGACGTTGCAGCTGTGCGCTACAAGGAGCGCGGCGATCGTCACGTGTAGGTCCTTGAGCCGGGCTTCGCCGCCCGTGACCGAGGTGAACGCCTGGTCGGCGCCGGTCCACGAGACCACTTCCAGCAGGGCCTCCGGCAGGTCGACCCGGGGCAGCATCGCCTCCACCGCTTCCCGTAGCTGGCGCAGGGAGGCGGGTTCGGGTTCCGGCTCGAGGGCGGCGAAGTGCAGGCGGCCGTCGTCGTCGAACACGATCTGCGAGTTCGCCGGCACCCGCGCGGCGACCTCGCGGTAGGTGCCGTCCAGCAGCGCAGCCCGCGCGGCCAAGTGCTCCCCCGCCTCGGCGGGCAGGTTGAGCGAGGCGAGCACGCTGGGCTTGGCCTGCTTCCACGCTTCCCCGTCCAGCAGCTTCGCCCTCGGGTCGCCCCACTTGGAGGAGTTCTTCGCGAACACCTGCTTGCTTCGCAGCATCCGGTGCGTCTGCTCCAGCACGCAGAACGCGTACGCCTTCCAGTCCGCCGTGCCCGGCTCCAGGTGCGGCGCGGACAGCACCAGGCGCCGCCACGACCCGGTGAGCAGACCGGTGTCGATCTCGGCAGGGCCGACCTTCTTGCGTCCCATCAGGTCCGGCAGCGACTTCAACGCCTTCAGGACCGGCTGGCCCTCCGGGGTAGCGTCGAAGTCGACCACCGTCACCAGGAGCTTCAGGAACGGCCGTACGGTGCCGAACCGGGTAACCAGCTGGGTCCGCCATGCCTCGTCCGCATCCGAGTCGAGCGGCGGAGTCAGCTCGAACAGTGCTGCGATCGCCGCCGCCAGCTCGTGCCGGGGCACCACCTGCTCGATCCGCTCCCACATCGCCTCCAGCGTCTCCACCTCGGGCGGGGTGATCTCCCCGGTGTCGGTGTCGACCTGCTCGCTGGTGCTGTCGAACACGATCTGGAACGCGGCGGCCAGCTTCGCCGACGCCCTCTCCACCCGCGGCAGGGTCTTCAGCTTCTCCTTCGCCGTCTCTCGCTCCGCCCTGGCCAGCAGCTTCGTCGAGATCAGCACCTCCAGGAGGTCCAAGGCGTCATCGACCGCCCGGGATGTCAGGTAGACCGCAGTGGCCAGCAGCGTGGCCAGGCGCCGGGAGTCACCGTGTCGCCTGAGCAGCGACGCCTTGCCATCGATTCCGTACCGGGACAGCTCCGCCAGCCGCCGCGGCGGTATCGCGGACACGTCCACCTCGCCCATCCCGAAAGCCGCAATCTCCTCGGCCCGTTCCAGCGCCCACTTCATCTGCGGCCCGGAGATCCGCACCGGCCCCCGGCGCAGCCGGTCCAGCTCCGAGATCCGGGCACCCGGCGGAACGGACAACAGCGAGTCCAGCACTGCCTGCTGGCCGGTGCTCAGCAGGCCGTACAGGGTGTCCCACAGGCGGTTGTTCGCCGCCTCCCGAACCGTGCCCACCAGCCGGGCCAGACGGCTCGCCCCGGGCAGCAGCACCCGGCGCTCGCGCAGCCACCCGGCCGCCGCGTCGAACAGAGACTTCGGCCCGTCACCGGTCGTCCACGCTCGCGCATCCAGCCACCCGCTCAGCTCGTCCCGCACCTCGGCGAAGTCACTCCAGCCCCCGGCCTCCTGGATCTCCCCGGCGTGCGTACGGGCCGTCCCGTCCCGCTCGCCGTACTCCTTCAGGCACGACGCATCCGCGATCCCCAGTTGCTCGGCGAGGTACTCGGCGACCTCTGCTGGCACCTGCCGCGGGTCCGGCATGAACCGGCCCAGGTAGCGCACGCTCGTCAGCTGGACCGCGAACCCGAGCCTGTTGTGCGAACGCCGTTTGGCCTGCACTTTCTCCAGGTCCGAGTCATCCAGGAAGAAATACCGCTCCAGCTCCGCACGCGACGGCGCTCCGTTGAACGCTGCATACTGGGCGGCCTGTTGATCCGACAGAAACTCGACTGCCACCAGGTCCTCCGAAGATCGACAACATCGACCCGCGAAGGCTGCGCCGTACGATCAGCCCAGGTCAAAGCGTCATTGGATGCCGCGAAGGCTTAGCGCACGATCTGACATGGATGTTCCTCAACCCCCAGAAGCGCAGGCGATCGGCGACTGAGACTGCGGAAAGCTGCATAGGGCGCATGGTCGAGGGCTACTTCTGGCCGGGTGTCCATTTCATGCCGAGCCGGTAGGCCCGCGAGATCACGTCCTGGATGCCTGGACCGTCCTGCGGCGTGAACCACCTCACCTCGCGCCCCACGACGAGCTCCCCCTTCTGGCGCTTGATCAAAGCGATCGCGCAGGCATGGCCCTGCGGTGGGCACTCGTCGAGGTGCACGGCAAAACTGTCGCCACGATCAGAAGTGAGCGTCACCACTGCGTCGAGACCGCGGAAGTCCCCGGAGCCGTTGTAGATGTAGACGAAGAGCAGGAGCTTCGAAAACTCGGCTTGGTGGTCGAGATTGATCACCAGGTTCTCGCCCGCGGCTCGGGCACCGGACCGGTCGTCCGCGTCAAGCGCGACGTAGGGGAAGCGATTCACTGCGCCGAAGGCGTTGCCGAGGGCCTGCACGACAGTCTTGCTGCCATCGCTGCATCTGATCATGCAGCCAAGGTCGAGATCCACGTCCTTGGCCGCGCTCGCCCGCAAGGAGGCCCTCATCCTGCGGAACCACCCACCCTGTACCTGCTGGGCTTCCCGTTCTGCGACCGCCCGAGGTGACGTCCAGTTCAGATTCACGCGGATCAGACCTGACGTCACGCCGCTCTTGTCCAACGAGACCGTAGGCGACGCCTTGGTCAGAACAACTGCTCCGGTCTGAGTCATCTTCGGAGTTCCTTCAGGCAGGGAGAAAGGCAACGCTCATGATCGACGGCGCGGACGTGGTACGAGCGCCGGAAGTGGTATTCAATAGCTGATTTCGCACCATTCGCAAGAGCGGCGCAGAACGTACGAGTAGGTGGAAGTACGTGTCTTGCGTGTCTTCCTAAGGGGATTGGCTTCGGGGGTCCGCAGGGGGAGGTGTCGGTGGGCACGGTTACAGTGCCGGTCATGTCTGGTGATCTTCAGGGTGGCGGGTGGGGCGGGGAGCCGGCCCGGGCGGACGGGTTGCTGACGGATCTGGGGTTCCCGCCGGGCTTCGTGCGAGGCGGGCTGTCCCCTTCCGCGGGATGTCCGTCGGGGGATACGCCTGGTACTGGGCGTGGTCCGGAGGAGTCGATGAGTGATCTGGGCCGCTGTGTCGAGGCGCTGTTCGATGACAACGCCCCCATGCCGGCGGGTATGGGGGAGACATGGACGCCCGGGTTTCATCGTTCGGTGATGGCCCGGCTGCGGGCCGGGTCCGGGCCGATGACGTGCAGCGTCTACAAGTACGTTGTCGGTATCCACAAAACGCCCGGGACGTACAGGTCGGGACGGCGCACTGAGCTGCGCAACGATCGGGAGGTCGTGGAGGCCACCGATTTCTGGGTTGAACGCTGGGTGGAAGGGACCGATTCCAAGCTGGCCGCGAGCGTCCTCGAGTACGGGGTCGGGGCTGCGGTGCGTCAGTACGACCGAGACCGGGCGGCTGCGTGGTACGCACTGTGGCGTCGGTGCAAGACTGGTCGGCCGCTTCGCAAGCACCGCGGGTTCTACACGTTCATGGAAGGCGGCGTCGACGACTGCCCGGACTGCGTTCGCGACATGGACCGGCTTGCCGACGGCGCTTTCGACCGGAGCGCCGCCGAGTTGCTTGACGAGGGTGGTCCGGCCGCCGAGTGGCCGGAGCAGGCGGTCAAACAGGTTGCCTGGGTCACCGCACAGCATCATCCGCACTCTCGGCTGTTCGCCCAGCGTGATGCCGACCGGGTCTGGTACATCGACCCATTTCGCGCAAGTGTGGTCGTGTTCGACGGCCGGTCCATCGCCGCCGCGCCCGTGGCGTTCACCCTGAATCCCGAGAGCGACGTCGATTTCGTCGCCGACGCGACCAGATGCGACCAGCGGATCGTGGCCTTCTCCGGCAAGCACAACTACCGAGCGGCGCAGCGCTACGGGCGCCACGTGCTGCTGGTTGAGGGCACCTACTACTCGTCTCGCGGTCAGGCCGAGATGAACCACTCGGTCTGGCTGTCCCCGCCGACAGCTGAGGAAGCGGCGGGGCTGGTCGAGGACTTCGCAGCTTCACTGCCACGGTCGTTCCGGCGGGTTCCGATCTGGTCGGACCCCAGACGCGGCTCCGTCATGCGCAAGTACAGCGGCGAGTCCGCCATCGGAGTGTGGGGCGGCAACTGGACGACGGGACTCCAGCACGCCCAGCTCGCCCAAGAGTTCGCCGGCGAAACGCAAGCGATCGCCGCGCTGGAGGCGCAAGAACTCGACTGGCTCAAAGCCGGAAAGACACTCACCAACCTCTACCTACGAATGCCCGAACCGAGACCCAACCAAAAGGACACCACCAAGTCATCCTGATCGCCGGGCCCTGCGCAGCGGGCCGGCAGACCATCGCCGGGCCCGGACCGCAGTCCCTGAGTTCCACTCTCCCACCCCGGGATGGCCGCTCCAGGAATCCGGCGTATCCGCTATGCGGGGGGAGTGTCCGTGACCGCGGGCGGAGCCGTTTCCGTCGTGGGCGCCGAAACATCGTCCGTGGAGAGGTGTTCCTGTCTCCATGGCAGGAGCAGTGTGCTCGCCATGCACAGCAGTCCGGCGATGAGCAGGGCACCGCGTACCCCTAGGGGGGCGGCGATGAGGCCGCCGGCGGTCATGAAGGCGGCCTGGCAGGCCTTCGAGCCGACGGACCAGGATGTGCCGACGCGGGACATGAACGCGTCTGGTGTGGCCGCCATGCGATACGTGGTGAACGTCGGGTTGAAGACCCCGGCGGAGAGGAGCAGGCCGAAGTCGGCGGCCACGATGACGGACACTCCGAGGGCTCCGGAGGGCGTCAGTGGCAGGAGGATCGTCCAGAGCGTGCGTGCGGCACCGGAGAGCAGCAGAATGCGGCGCTGTCCGTATCGCCGGGTGAGTAGCGGGGCCAGGCGTGAGCCCAGCACGCCGCCCAGGCACGGCAGTCCCAGGGCGAGTCCGTACTGCCACGGTGCCAGGCCGAGGTCGTTCAGCATGAGGACGGCCATCAGCGGTGACGTCATCATGATGGAGCCGCCGAAGAGCAGAGCGTTGAAGAACAGCGGCCGCAGTCCCGGGTGCCGCAGGAGGCAGTGCCAGCCGGCGGCGATGTCGCGGCCCAGGTGAGAGGTGACGGCGCGGTCCGGTGGCGCGGGTTCAGGCTGCCGGATGCGGCGGATGCCCAGGGCCGATCCGAGGAAGGACAGCGCGTCGACCACCATCGTGGCGGCCGTGCCCAGTGCCCCGATGAGAAGCCCGCCCACGGGCGGGCCGGCGCTGACGCTGATCCAGTTGGTCGTCTCGAACAGGCTGTTGGCACGAAGACGCTGCTCGGGCAGGACAAGTGCCTTCAGATGCGCGCCACTCGCGGCCTCGAACGCGACGGACGCCGCCGCCTGGAGAACGCCGACGGCACACAGCTGGGTGTAGGTGAGCCTGCCGAAAGCCATGGCGAGCGGAACACTCCCCAGCACAACGCAGCGGGCCAGGTCGGCGGTGATCATGACCGGTCGCTTGTACCGGTGCTCGATACGCACACCGAGCGGCAGAGCGATCACTCCACTGGCCACCGCGGACAACGCGGCGAGCAAAGAGACCTGGAAGGCAGAGGAATCCAGCACCAGGAGGGCAACCAACGGCAAGGCCCCCATGCCGATGGCGCTGCCCGCTGCGCTGACCGCGTAGGCGCCCCACAACCGACGGAAATCCTGCCCGAGCGTGCTCCGCCGCACCAACCGAACCTCCCCAGGCGTGAAGGCGCTCAGCGTAGTGACCCAGACCAGCCACCACCCCGTGATCAAGACATCATCAGACGCATCTCAGAGCTGAGTCAGAAACAGGTGCCGAAGGCTCACGGCTACTTTCCGGTGGGGCCGAAACTCACTGGTGATCAAGCCCTGTCAGGCGGCCAAGCGGGGCCGTTACTCACCCGTGGGGCCATCTTTACGACTGCGGTCCGCGCCCGGGGTCCTGGCCGGTCCGGGCGCCGCCTGCAGGGTGTTGGTCTGGGCACGTCACTACCGGCGCCGACGCGAACAAGGCGATTGGCACGCGGCCGCCCAGCGCAACCTCTTCAACCGCATGATCGGACAGCTCTACCACTGCCTACAGAA
The DNA here is from genome assembly GCF_055583825.1 of Streptomyces sp. NPDC104367. Taxonomy (NCBI): domain Bacteria; kingdom Bacillati; phylum Actinomycetota; class Actinomycetes; order Kitasatosporales; family Streptomycetaceae; genus Streptomyces; species Streptomyces sp. NPDC104367. Next base: position 10,263 of record NZ_JBVJND010000059.1, read on the forward strand.
ACGCGAGCTCTTCGACGAGTAGTCCGCGTTCCTCGCGGCGTCGTCCTCGCCGACGGGGGCAGCGGCTGCCTGACCTGTCGCTTGGAAGGTTGAGCGGTCCTACCAGCCCATATCCCGGGCCACCCCCGCCTGCGCGGCGGCGATCTCCTCGCTCGTCGAACCGGCGATGTCGGCATCGACGTTGTACTCCAGTCGACTCAGCAGGTCGACCAAGGCCTGCTTCTGCGCGGGATGGGTGATGGGGACTGCGTCGAGATCGGTACTCATCAACCAGTCGAACAGGACGACGGCGTCGGCATGCCACAGCCGCACGTTCACGGTCGGCAGATCGGATTCCATGACGCCTATCGCGCCTTGTCAGGCGCCGGGCGCACCCGCATCTTGCCCGGGAGGTCGACAGCAACCGACTATTCGAACGTGAGACCTCAAGTCCAGGCATTCGTCGCCGACGGCCCGCTCCCTGACTGGGACGCGAGCGAAGAAGAGATCGACAGGCGCATCGAGCAGCTCGAAGCGATCCCGAAGCCGGTCACGGGGGAGGAAGCCCGTGCGCTCGTCACCTGCTTCGGTCCGGACGACTGCTACGGCGTCGCTTGGACGCTCCTCCACCTCATCGAGACCGGCCCGAACCCTGTCCTGACCACCGACCCCGGACCGGACGCCAACGAATGGCATCAGCGGCTCTTCGGCCGTGCCGTGAACGGAGGCCTCATCCCTCGAACTTGACGGCATAGCAACGTGAGGTGTCTATGCGGTCAGAGCACTAGACTATCCGGCGGCGACGGCAAGTATCCCCGCCCAGCTGAGGTCCTGGAGTGGAGCGGCAAGACCTTCGAGTTCCACAGGCACGATGAGGCCGCCCGCTCATCGCTAACGACCGTCCTGCCCACCAGGCCGAGGCTGGGTTCGGCCCCGGTGCCACCATGCCGTTGCAGCCCCCAGTGCCGATGAGTCTCTGTCATATGCCCCCGAATCCCCTCACGTTCATCTGAGGTTGGAGATCTGATCATTTTCAGAGAGGAAGATTTTGGCCATGCCTGATCAAAAATATGTCCATACCACTACTTGCGCGCTCGTGGCAGGTTTCCTGCTACTCGGCCTGGCCGCGCCCCACGCGTCCGCTGTGCCGACCGGACACGCGCGGCACGCCTCCAGCGAGATCCCCTTCACGCAGGCCGTGGTGAAGGCAGGCGCTGAAGGCTCGTACGTGATCACCTGGAATGCACCCGGGGTCCGTCACGTGTCGATTCGTGTGAAAGGTCGGACTGTTGCGTCTGGCGGTTCGTCCGGTGAGGTCACCGTCAAGCACCTTCCCGCCGCCGACCGCCAGTGGTTCGATCTCGTTCCCGACCACGGCGGGCAGCTGCGCCTCGCGGATCGGCTGATCAAGCTCGACGGCACCGTCAACTTCCGTGATGTCGGCGGTTACCGCACCGCCGACGGCCACTGGGTGAAGATGGGTGTGGTCTACCGTTCAGACGCCCTGAACAACCTCACCACCGCCGACCTCTCCAAGCTCAAGCGGCTCGGCATCTCGACCGACTACGACCTGCGCACCCTTAGGGAGCGGACCGAAGCCCCGGACAAGGTGCCCGCGGGCGCACGCTACGTTGTCGCCGATGTGTTCGCCGGCTCGGACGTCGACCTCAGCGTGCCGGCTACAGCCGAAGTCGCCGGGCAGATGATGATCGACGGCGAGAAGGGTTTCGTTAACAGCCCGGCCGCCCAAGCCGCGTTCGCTCTCGTACTCGACGGTGTCGCCGCCGAGGCCGACGGCGCCCTGTACCACTGCACGGGCGGCAAGGACCGGACCGGCTGGGCTAGTGCCCTCCTGCTGACCGCGCTGGGCGTGCCTCACACCTCGGTCATGGCGGACTACCTGGCCAGCAACTACTATCGCGCCGCTGTCAATGTTGCAACGCTGGCCGCGATGCCCCCCGCCGCGGCCGCGGCCTACAAGCCGATGGTGGACGTTCGCCCCGAGTACCTGAATTCCGGCTTCGACGAGATCAAGGACAAGTACGGCACCTTTGCTAACTACGAGAAGAAGGCGCTGGGCCTGGACGCCAAGGGAATGAGGAAGCTGCGCGCCGAGCTGCTGGTGGGATGAACGGCCCGCAGCTCTCTTGGCCATGACGCCGCGGAATCTGCGTTCACGTCGCCGTGTCCGGTCGAGGGCGGAAAGCGGCAGGAGTTCCAACCCGCTCGCTTGTGGTCGCTGCCTTGAACGCTGGTCCATACGCGCCGAGCGCTAGGTGGTGGACCGACTCATTCTCGTCGACGAGCTGACCTGAATGATGAGACGACCTCCCGAGCCTGCGGGCGGCGAGGTGGTGTGTCCGGCGTTTCTGCCCGGGATCGGGACGATCGACCAATGCGGGTCTCCGTGGTCCTTCAGGACGCCCGTGCTTGAACGGGTTGGAGCCCTCGGTGTATGTCCGGAGGGACGTGTAGCGTCGTCATGCCGTCGCGAGGGGCCTCTGCGAGCTTCGCCTGGTGTCGGTGGAAGGAGCGCATCGCATCTTGGTGGGCCTTCGGGCCGATGGAGAACTCAAGGTCCACACTGCCGACGAGGCTGTTGGCCCAGGTGAAGAGCAGGCCCAGGTGCCGCGATGTGGCTTGAGCGCCACCACGTAGGCCAGGCTCGTCTCGCTCAGTGCGAGATACCAGTCGTCGCTGACGGAGTAGGCGCAGTCTGCGACCACCGCCCGGCAGCCGAAGCCCGCCTTCTTCCCGCGGGCCGCGAGGGCAGCGGACAACTGCGGTTCCCTACGGAAGGCGGGATCGGAGCGGCCGCGGGCGAAGTGGTGGGCAGGAGTGTAAGGGTGCGCGTGCAGGGGGTAGCAGACGCGACCGTCGGTCCATACGGTGGTCACCGTGACGATGCCGTCCTTGCGGCCCCGGGGTCATCGATCACGATGACCCCGGCGTCGCGCGGAGCCGTCGCCGACTTCTCGCGCAGCAGATGCAGGCGCCGGTCGTTGATCTGTTCGGCCTCCCAGGGGGATTCGGACAGGAAGAATTGCTGCCGCTGGACGTCCGGCGTCCGTGCACCTGAGGTGCCCTCGGCGGTGTGGACACGCTGACAATGGATCTTGCAGATCCGAGGAAGGGTGTCCTGGTGGGACGGAAGTCTCCGTATCCGGAGGAGCTCAGGAGTGACGCCGTCGCGTTGTACCGTGCGGCGGGCGGGAAGCGCGCGTATGCGGCGGTCGTAGCGGATGTCGGGGTGACGGGCGAGACGCTCCACAGTTGGGTGCGGCAGGCTGACGAACATGCCGGCCGCGATCGCAGCCGCGGTGAGCAGGACACGGAGAGCCGGGACGAGGAACTGGCCCGGCTGCGGGCGGAGAACGGCCAGCTGCGCAAGGAAGAGAAGGAGTGGGAGCTCGAGCGTGAGATCCTGCGTCGGGCAGCTGCGTATTTTAGCGGCACCATCTCTCCGGCCGGGGGAGCTCAACCCGGACCATCGAGCGTGCGCGTACGTCCAGGTGCACTGCCCTGATGTTCACGGTGGATGCCCGCGGTGGCAGCCTGCGAGAGCGGCACCCGTGTGAAACGGGCTTAGCTCCGACCTCGTTCAGTCCGGCCGAGCTTCTCAGGGCCGTTCCACAGACGCTGCGCGGCCCGCTGGTTGCTTGGACCTCCTGCGTCCCCGCGTCGGCCTAACTATCCGGGAAGCGCTGAGTATCTGGTCGGCGATTTGGGAGGACGTGGATTGGATCCGCAACCGCGGGGACGGCCCACTGATCGTCAAGGGCATCGTCATCGTCGAGGACGCGCGCAGGTCCATGGCCCTGAGCAGCGACGGCATCATCGTCTCCAACCACTTGGCTCTGGGCCTGGATGGGGCCCCGCCTCGATTGGAGAGCGGCCTAAGTTGTTGACGTGGTCGGCTCACAGACCGAGGCCTGATTCGACGGCGGGGCCCGTCCAGGGGCCGATGTCGCCAAGCTGATGGCTCTGGGTGCCAACCTGGTGCTCATTGGCCGGGCGGCGATCTGCGGCCTGATGGCCGCTGGCGAGCCTGGCGTGCGGCGGATCCTTGAGACGTTCCGGCAGGGCATCGCCGACACTGCTGGGGGTGCGAATCGGCCGAGGCTCTGTCGCGAGAACACGTCCGACTTCCCGCCGACTGGTCGGCCTGGCGGGCGGGGAACTGCGGGGCGCGGGTCCCGTTCGTGTTCGGTGGTACGAGGGCTGGACACGAATCGGGGACCCGCAAGCTCCGGACGTGCCGTCCGGAGCCGCCACCGTGGCGGGCAGCTCTCCGACAGCTGAGCATGGTGCAGGATGCTTACCAGTAGCGGGCCGCGTGCGCCAGCGCCCGTCCCTCCAACAAGCCGACCAGCCGCTCGAATAGGGCCACAGCGGCCGGGGCACTCCAGTCGTCGGCAAGCAACTCGCGTGGCAGACCGGGGTCGCGGAAGGGGAGTTGGCGCCAGCGGTCGACCAGACCGATGTAGGTGATAAAGGCATCGCCGTGCGCTATCGAGGGCTGTAGCTCCCACCGAGCGGCGTCCTCCTGGTAGGCGGCGAGGAAATCCCGGTAACTCTGGTCGATGCCGGCCAAGTCCCAGCTGCCGTACAGCATGGAGGTGAGGTCCTGGGTTCCGACATAGCCACCCACGAAGATGGCCGCGTATTCGTCGAGACCCAGTGCGGCGACCGCATTCTCGGCAGCCGCCTGCATGCGGGCGGGCGCGAGCCAGGTCGCGGTGCCGATGTTACCGAAGCCCAGGCCCGCCAGATGCGTGCGCAGTTGGTAGCGCTTAGTCCGATCGGATTCAGGCACACTGAAGTTGACGACGCACCAGCCGTCGGCGAGGTCTGCGGGCTGACGGGCGTGCCAGATGACTTCGTCGCCGGCGGCGAGGGTGGTGATGGCTTGCTCGGTCAGGGCGTATCCACGCACTCCGCCGCGTGCCTCGGAAATGAGCCAGTCGCGCTGCTTGAGCCGGTGGACCGCAGTGCGGACACTCGGTGCGTCGAGCCCCGTCTGGGTCATGAGCTCGACGGCACCCGCGATGGGCATCCAGTTGCCCATGCGGCGCACCACCGAGCCCAGGAAGCTGACAAGGACGGTACGCGAGCGCCGCGACTGCACCTGTGTGCGGGGTGGCGAGAGGGGCTCGTGTGGTTCACTCACCAGTCGGATTATTCCAGATGGGCACCCGAGGGCTGGTCGGCATGGGCGTCACCTCCGAGTGCTTCGACCCAGCGCCCCGGCCAGGGTACGGCGGCGGCTCCCTGGCCGTGCGCGGCTTCTATGTGGACGGTGACGAAACTGCCCCGGGCCGCTCGCACCCGGTCCCGGCCAGCGTGGGGTTCCCCCCACACCTCGAACGCGAACGTCATCGACGTCCGGCCGATCCGGGTGAGCCTGACCCGCGTGGTGACCTCCTGGCCGAAGAAGAGGGGTGCCTCGTAATCCACCTCGTAGCGGACCCGGGGAGCCGCCGGGAAGTACCCGCGAAGGCCGTACTCGGTCATGAGCGTGGCCTCCGCGGCCTCCACGAACCGGATCACCGTGCTGTTGTGGTAGATGCCGGCGGCATCGGTGTCGATCCACTCCACCCGCGTGCGGTGTTCGGCTGCGGCTGTCCGGTCGGAGGGCGTGCGACTCACGAAGTCACCGAGGTCCGCCCCGGCCTCCACCGTAGATGTACGTCCTCGTCCGCCGCGTTGCGCAGCAGGGACAGCCGGGGCGGCACCTTGTCGGTGCGGGAGGCCGGAGGACGGCGTCGGCCGGCCCGCCACTGGAGGGGCCAGACCGCGCCGGGGCCGGTGTAGCCCTGCTCCGCGGCGGCGTGCAGGGTCCACTGTGGGTCGTAGAGGTGGGTGCGGGCCAGCGCGCAGAGGTCAGCCCGGCCAGCCAGCAGGATCGAGTTGACGTCGTCGTAGCTGGAAATGGCGCCGACCGCGATGACCTTGACGCCCGCCGGTTCCGCGACCTGATGGCGGATCTTGTCGGCGAACGGCGTCTGGTAGGAGCGTCCGAAGGCCGGCTGTTCCTCCTTGGCGACCTGACCCGACGACACGTCGATGGCGGCGGCGCCGTGCTCGACGAAGGCCCGGGCGATCTCCACGCCGTCGTCGTCTGTGTTGCCGCCGGGAATCCAGTCGGTGGCCGAGATGCGTACGGTCACCGGGACCTGGGCCGATACGGCCGCCCGCACAGCGTCGAAGACCTCCAGCGGGAAGCGCAGCCTGTTCTCCATCGAACCGCCGTACGTGTCGGTGCGCTGATTGGCGAGCGGGGAGAGAAAGGAACTGAGCAGGTAGCCGTGTGCGGCATGCACCTCGATCAGGTCGAACCCGGCCTCCACGGCCCGGCGGGCCGACGCGGCGAAGTCCCGGACGACCTGGTCCAGGTCGGCGTGCGTTGCCTCGCGCGGCGTGTGACAGCCAGGGCCGTACTGGAGAGGGGAGGGGCCGATGACCTCCCAGTTGCCGTCCTCCAGAGGCTGGTCGATGCCGTCCCACATGAGCTGGGTGGAACCCTTGCGGCCCGAATGCCCCAGCTGGATTCCGATCTTCGCGCCGGAGCGCTCGTGGACGAAATCGGTGACGGCGAGCCAGCCGTCGCGCTGCTCGTCGGTCCACAGGCCCGGGCAGCCGGGGGTGATCCTGCCCTGCGAGGAGACCGCGGTCATCTCCGTCATCACCAGACCGGCGCCGCCGAGGGCCTTGGACCCGAGGTGGACGAGGTGGAAGGGTCCGGGCATTCCGTTGTCGGCGCTGTACATGTCCATGGGACTGACCACGATCCGGTTGCCGAGGGTCAGTTCGCCGATCTGCACCGGCTGGAACATCGGGGGGACGGCTTCGGAGCTGTCCTGGTGACGGGCGAACTCGGTCTGCATCCGGGCCGCGAAGTCGCCGTCGCGTTCCTTGAGGTTGGCGAACGTGATCCGGCGGGAGCGGGTCAGCAGGTTGAAGACAAATTGGGCCGGGTCTTGGTCGGCATACATGCCGATGTTCTCGAACCATTCCAGGGACGCCTGGGCCGCGCGCTGGGTCGACTCCACGACCGGCTTGCGCTCGGCCTGGTAGGCGGCGAGCGCGTCCTCGACGGCGGATTGTTCGTGCAGACAGGCGGCGAGTGCCAGGGCGTCCTCCATCGCGAGCTTGGTGCCGGAGCCGATGGAGAAGTGGGCGGTGTGCGCGGCGTCGCCCAGCAGGACGACATTGCCGTGGTGCCAGCGTTCGTTGCGCACCGTTTGGAAGTTGAGCCACTTGGAGTTGTTGGTGAGGATCTGGTGGCCCTTCAGCTCCTCGGTGAAGATCTCGGCGATCCGGCCTACGGCGTACTCGTCTGAGACACCAGGCGGGAGGACCTCCTGCTCGGTGCGGTCGAAGCCGGCCCGGCGCCAGACGTCCTCGTGCATCTCGACGATGAACGTGGATCCCTGGTCGGAGAAGGGATAGCCGTGTATCTGCATGGTGCCCCACTCCGTCTGCTTGACGAAGAACTGGAACGCCTCGAAGACCAGGTCGGTGCCCAGCCAAATGTACTTGTTGCGGCGCCGGTCGAGATCGGGCCGGAAGACGTCGGAGTACTTGGTGCGGATGGCGGAGTTGAGTCCGTCCGCGGCGAGCACGAGGTCGTACTGCCCGCAGAGTTCGTCGATGTCGGGGGTCTCTGTGCGGTAATGGACCGTGACACCGAGTTCGGCAACCCGCTCCTGGAGGATCTGGAGCAGTTCCTTGCGCGACATGGCGGCGAATCCCTGGCCGCCCACGCTGAAGGGGTGGCCGTTGAACTCGACGTCGATGTCGGTCCAGCGGGCGAAGCGGGCCTCCATCCTGTCGTGTACGACGGAGTCGGCGCCCTCGATGGAGCTGAGGGTCTCGTCGGAGAAGACGACGCCGAAGCCGAAGGTGTCATCGGGGGCGTTGCGTTCCCAGACGGTGATCTCGTGAGTGGGGTCGACACCCTTCATCAGGGCGGCGAAGTAGAGCCCGCCAGGCCCTCCTCCCGCGATGGCGATCCTCATGCTCCTGCCTCCTGCTCGACGAGCTCACGCATCTTGAAACGCTGCAGCTTTCCGCTGGTGTTGCGCGGCAGCACGGCGGTGAACCGGACATCGCGCGGGTACTTGTAGGGGGCCAGTCGGCTCTTGACGTAGTCCTGGAGTTCCTTCGCCTTAGTGGTGTCGCCCAGTACCTCGGGCCGCAGCACGACGAAGGCGCAGACGACGGAGCCGCGATCGGGGTCGGGTCGGCCGACGACCAGCGACTCCAGCACATCGGGATGGGAGTCGAGGACGGCCTCCACCTCGGGCCCGCCGATGTTGTATCCGGAGGATACGATCATGTCGTCGCTGCGGGCCTGGTACCAGAAGTAGCCGTCCTCATCCCGGACGAAGGTGTCACCTGTGACGTTCCAGCCGTTGACGACGTATCCGGCCTGGCGTTCGTCGTCGAGGTAGCGGCAGCCGACCGGGCCGATCACCGCGAGTCGGCCCGGTATGCCGGGCCCGACCTCGTCGCCGTTCTCGTCGAGGATGGTGGCGCGGTAGCCAGGCACGGGTCTACCGGTGGCGCCCGGGCGGATGTCGTTTCCGGCGGCGGAGATGAAGATGTGCAGCATCTCTGTGGCACCGATGCCGTCGATGATCTTGAGCCCGAACTCGTCGTGGAGCCGGCGCCAGGTGTCCTCGGGTATGTGCTCGCCGGCACTGACGGCCAGGCGCAGGCCCCTGAGCTGTCCGGCTTTTCCAGCCTTGACCATCTGCTTGTACGCGGTCGGCGCGGTCGCGAGCACGGTGATGTGGTGCTCGGTCACGAGGTCGGCAAGTTGTGCCGAGGGGACCGCCTCGGTGAGCAGCGCGCAGGCACCGGCCCTGAGCGGGAACAACACGAGCATCCCGAGACCGAAGGTGAAGGCAAAGGGGGCCGTGCAGGCGACCAGGTCGTTGGCGGTGATCCGCAGGACGTGGCGGCCGAAGGTGTTGTCGATGGAGAGTACGTCACGATGGAAGTGTGTCGTGATCTTCGGTACACCGGTGCTGCCGGAGGTCGGCCCGAAGAGCGCGACGTCGTCGGCGGCAGTGTCGACGGCCTCGAACCGGTCCGGTTTCGCGGCGCTCAGCCTGCTGAGGTCGTTCTCCGCGTCACCTCCGTAGGCGACGATCTTTAGATCGGGCACGACGGTGTCCCGGACGGCGAACATGTCGTCGAGGTGGCGGTGGTCGACCAGGGCGATCGAGGGCCGGGTCTTCTCGACGATGGGGGCGAGTTCGCGGGATCGCAGCGCGGCCATGGTGGTAACGACCACTCCACCGGCCTTGAGGACACCGAGCCAGGCGGCCACGGTCCAGGGGGTGTTCGGCGCGCGCAGCAGGACCCGGTTGCCGGTGACCAGTCCGAGGTCGTCGGTGAGAACATGGGCGATCTGGTCGGCGCGGGCGCGCAGTTCGCCGTAGGTCCAGCACGTACCATCAGGTGTGCGCAAGGCCGGGCGGTCGGCGCCGTAGGTGGCGACCGCAGTGTCGATGACCTCACCGGCGTTCAGGCGGGCGGGGTAGAACAATTCGGGAGTGGTGAACTCCAGAACCGGCCAGCTCTCCGGCGCGGGCAGTCGGTCGCGGGCGAAGCTGTCCCGGTAGCCACTGGGAGCTAGAGGCGGGATCGGTGTCATTGGGACTCTCCTGGAAGGGTTCGGATCATGCCTTCCTGGACGACTGTGGCCAGGTGGGACCGATCGGCCGCGAAGAAGCGGCCGGTGGCGAGTCCGCGCCCGTCGGCGGCGGAGACCGCCTCCTGCGCGTACAGCAGCCAACCGTCGAGAGCCGGCGGGCGGTGGAACCACATCGAGTGGTCCAGACTCGCGGTGACAAGTCCGTCCTGTGCCCAGGGAAGACCGAGAGTGCGCAGGACGGGTTCGAGAATCGTGTAGTCGCAGACATATGCGAGCGCGGCGGTGTCGCGCTGGGCTGCGGTGAGCCCCTGAACCGTTCGCAGCCCGTCGAATGGCCTGAGCCAGACTGCCTGGTGGGAGACACGGTCTCCGTCGACGCTCAGGTATACGGGACCCGGTACGTGCCGCATGTCGAAGCCGCGTCCCGACGACCAGTACGCCTTGGAGGTCTCGGTCATGGTGCCGCCGGAGCGGTCGGCGAGATGGTCGGCGGCGCTTGGCAGGGTTTCGGGTTCGGGTAGATCGGAGGGAGGTTCGGCCCGGAACTCCCGGCCGGTCTCGCCCTCCGCGAAGCTGGCTAGACAGACGTAGATGGGCTTGTCGTTCTGAAAGGCCCGCACGTGGCGGGTGCTGTAGCCCCGACCGTTGCGCAACAGTTCGACCTCGTAGCGGACCTCGGTGCCGATTTGGGCAGGGCGCAGGAAGTACGCGTGCGTGGAGTGGAGCCGTTTGCCGTCCTCGACAGTGCGGATGGCGGCGACTGCGGCCTGGGCAACCATGTCCCCGCCGTACGCCTTGGGCCACGGGCACGGCTGGGTCACCGCTGTGAACGCGCGGTCGTAGTGCTCGGCCACGGTCGGCTTGAGAGCGATTGCCTCGGTGAAGATCGCAGATGTGGGAGTCACGTCCGATCGCTCCAGTCACGGAGTGCGGCGTCCTCGACCTGCGGAAGATTGACGACGATGTTGTCGGGGGTACGGGTGGTCATCCAGGTCAGTGGGTTGTTGCGGTCCAGGTTGCACTCGATGTGCGGCATGTGCGGTGGGACGAACACCCAGTCCCCTTCCGACATGTCGATGTAGTCATCGAACTTCTCTCCGAAGTAGATGCGGGCACGGCCAGAAAGGACGTAGCCGCCGGTCTCGGCCTCTCCGTGGTGGTGGGGGACCGAGCGGTACCCGGCGAGATTGTGGACCTTGCCGAACCACAGACGCGTCGCTGGAGTGTGCTGCGCGCTGACTCCGGAGATCCGGGTCGCGCCTTCCGACTGGCCGGTCAGATCAGGCTCCTGGCCGGCTCGGGTCACTACCGGGACGAGCAGCCCACCCGGGATGCTGTGGAAAGCGGTGGTGTCGGTGTGGGCGTGGTGAGCGTGGTCGGGATCCATGGCGGTGCCTCTCAGCGGGCGAAGCGGACGGTGTTGGTGGTGCGGCCTATGCCGGTGATCTCGGTCTCGACCACGTCTCCGTCGGCGAGGTGGACCGGCGGAGTCATGCCGATGCCGACCCCGCCGGGCGTGCCGGTCAGGACCAGGTCTCCCGGGCGCAGCACGGTGAAGGTGGAGATGTAGGCGAGCAGTGCGGCGCTGTCGAAGACCAGCGATCCGGTGTTGCCGCGCTGCCGCTCGATGCCGTTGATCCGGCAGATGACATCGACACCGGCGGCGGGGTCGATCTCGTCAGGGGTGACGACGACGGGGCCGACCGGGGTGGAGCGGTCCCATGCCTTGCCCTGGAACCACTGGAGCGTGCGGCGCTGCCAATCGCGGACGGAGATGTCGTTGGCGACGGTGTAGCCGCCGATGGCGGTGGAGGCAGTGGCGGGGTCGGCGCCGCGCAGTTCGGCACCGACGACAACGCCCAGTTCGGCTTCCCAGTCGACCTGGAGACCTGCGGGGAGGACGATCTCCGCGGCCGGACCGATCAGGGTGTCGGCGTACTTCGCGAACAGGGTCGGATGGGCGGGCAGCTCGCGGCCCGTCTCCCTGATGTGGTCCGCGTAGTTGAGGCCGCAGCAGATCACCTTCCTAGGCGCAGGCAGCGGCAGGAGCGGTGCGGCGCCGTCGAGGAGTTCGCCCTCCGGTTCACGGGGGCCGCTGGCGGCGAACCAGGCCGACAGGTCGCTGGCCGGGAGTCGACGCCACCCTTCGGCGGTCTCGACTGCGGCGCTCATCTCGCCACCAGCCGTGCGGACGGTACCCAGACGCATGGTCGTCAGCCCTTTCTCGCGCTGTGCTTCATTGCATTATTGCGACGTTCGTTGTCTCATTGTCAATATCGAGCGCGCGGCCATCTCGCGCCGATTCCTTCAAGGAGGCCCTGTGAACGTCGACCTTGTCCCTCGCCCCGTGAATCCGCCGACGCTGCCCGCGCCCAGTGGCTACGCGCACGGAACGCTGAGTGGCAACACTCTCTACCTGGGCGGCCAGACGGCTCTGGATGCCGACATGAAGATCGTTCCGGGAGGGATCGTCGAGCAGTTCCGGCAGGCGTTCGGCAACGTGCTGACTACGCTCCGAGCTGCGGGTGGAAAGCCTGGAGACCTGGTGAGCGTCACGATCTACCTCACCGACATCCCTGACTATCAGGCGCACGGCAAGGAGATCGGGCGAGTCTGGCGGGAGCTGGCCGGGCCGGTGTATCCAGCTATGGCGGGCATCGGCACCACGGGGCTGTGGCAGCCGGAAGCGATGATCGAGATCGTCGGCGTCGCGGTCGTCCCCGGCGAGCGGCTGATCCCGCCCGTGCTCACTATCTGACTCGATGTCGACAGCTTGTATATTACATTTTTCACGCTAGCGTCACATAGATGAAATATGCGAGCGATGATAGAGAGGGGGGCGACGGGAATCCGTTGCCCCCCTTGGTGTGGCCTCGATCCCGAGGACCCGTGCAGGCGAGAACGCCCCAAGCCGGAGGCGGGGGCGAGTCGTCGATCGCAGGCGAAGGCCCGGGCTATGTTGTCGTGGCGCACCTTCCTCCGGAACCTGCCGGGGAGAGGTCCGAGGGCGCTCACGTCGGGACTCATGTTCTGGTCGAGGTGAACGGGACCGTTCGCCTACCGGCCAGACCTTCATAGCCGTGAGGGCAGAACGCCGACAGCGGGGCCGGACCGCGGATGTCATGCGCCAGCTGCCCCGTGGTCGTGCCGCACCCAGGCTCCGGCATCGCGAGGCCGACCTGCTTTGTTCCGGTGAGCCGCGGTGCTTCGGGATGCCACTCCAGCAAGGCACCGCGTGCGACGCGACGCGGCGGGCCGTCGTGTTGGCCCACCGCGTCGGACGAGTTGCCCCGTGGTGTCGGCGTGGATCGGTTCTTGAACCGGGCCCGGTCCTAGGCCTGAACCACAGCCGGACCGGGCACCGGCATCCGGTGCACCAGGACGAGCCCTGATCTGCAGCGGTTGGCCTCGCTTTCGTGTACCTCCGCACACCGTCCTGCGCCGGAGCACGGCCGTTCCCGGCGGTCGGGGACCCGGCGGGCGGACCCCCGGTCACGGAGACGGGCGGCCTACGGCAGGAACGACGCCGGGCTCGGCTCGTTCTGCACGGTCACGGACTTGAGGTGCGTGTACATGTTGAGCGTCTCGTGGCAGTACTCGCTGCCCATGCCGCTCTCCTTGAATCCGCCGAACGGTGAGCCGGAGGCCAGGTTGAAGTAAGAGTTGATCCAGACCGAGCCGGCCTGAAGACGGTCCGCAGTTTCCATCGCGTATTTGAGGTTGGACGTGTAGACGCCGGCGGCCAGACCGTACCGGACATCGTTCGCCTCGTGGACCATCTGCTCGTAGTCGCTCCACCGGATGACCGACAGGACGGGGCCGAAGATCTCCTCCTGCGCGATGGACATGTCGTTCGTCGCCTCGAAGATGGTCGGCTCGATGAAGTACCCGTGCTCATGGCCCGCAACCTCGGCACGCCGACCGCCCGTCAGCAGCTTTGCACCTTCGGCCATACCCTTTTCGACATAGCCGAGTACTCGCTTGCCCTGTCGTTCGGAGACCAATCCGGACAGGTGTGTGCCCGGATCGATGGCGGGTCCCACGGTGAGCCGTTGGAAGCCCGCGACCATCTTCTCGACGAAGGTGTCGTAGACCTCGTCGTGGACGAAGAGGCGGGTTCCCGCCAGACAGCTCTGGCCGTTGCAGTACAGCGCTGCGAAGGACGCATTGTCGACGACGGCGTCCAGGTTATCCACGTCGGGGAAGACGATGTTGGGGCTCTTGCCTCCCAGTTCCAGAGAGACGGGGACCAGACGCTGGCCGCCCGCCACGGCGATCAGCCTGCCGACCTCACTGCTGCCGGTGAAGGCGAGCTTGGCGACCCCGGGGTGTGCGGTCAGAGCCGCGCCGGCCTCGTCGCCCATGCCGGGCACGATGTTGATGACGCCGGGAGGGAAGATCTCCGCGATCAGCTTCCCCAGTTCCAAGGTCGAGAGAGAAGCGTGCTCGTCCGGCTTCAGGACGACGGTGTTGCCCGCGGCGATGGCGGGCGCGATCTTGAAGGCGGCCATGATCGCCGGTACGTTCCAGGGGATGATCTGTCCGCACACACCGTACGGCTCACGCTTGGCGATCAGATAGCCGCCCGGAATCGGTCGTCCCCATCCCTCGTGGGTGATGGCGGCGGCCGCGAAATAGCGATACTGGTTGATGGCGAACTGGTGGTCCAGCTTCGTCTCCAGCACCTTGCGCCCTATGTCCTTGGCGTCGATGAGGGCGAGGCGCTCGATGTTCGCCTCGACCGCGTCGGCGAGCTTCAGGAGCAGCGCCGCCCGCTCCTCGGCGGCCAGAGCCTTCCAGGCGGGGAAGGCGGCTCGCGCCGCTTCGACAGCCTCGTTGATCCGGTCGGCACCACACCGGGCGATGTCCGCGAGGAGTTCGCCGGTGCCGGCGTCGTGGGCGGGGAAGACACCTTCCCCGACGGGGGTGAACTCGTTGTTGATGAATGCACCGTACTTCGGCGACAGAGCGAGATCACTGCTCATTTCGGTCTCATTTCGTGCGAGAGGTATACGCGCTTGGCAATGGGTGGCTGGGACGTCGGGCGCGGTGCCGGGAACCCGGCACATCCGGCGGGGAACGTCTTAGAAGACGAGGACGGGCTTGATCGCGCGCAGGTGCTTGGCGTCCTCGCACGCCTTGTTGATGTCGTCGAAGGCGTAGTGACTGATCAGCCTGTCGAACGGGAAGCGACCCTGCTTGAAGAGCTCGATCAGCTGCGGAATGAAGATCTCGGGGACGCTGTCCCCTTCGCAGATGCCCCGGATGCTTCGCCCGAAGATCAGGTTGTTCATGTTGATCGGTGCGGTCGTTCCCATCGGGGACGCGCCGATGGTGCCGCAGACGCCGGTGACCATGAGTGAGTCCACGGCTTGAACCAGGACCTCCGGGCGACCGGTGGTCTCGACCGTGTACATGAGCCCCTGCGGGACGATGCGGGCCAGTTCGGAGGCGACGTCCTTCTTGCTCGCGTCGATGGCATGCGTGGCCCCCAGTTCCCGCGCCAGTTCGAGGCGTGAGGCGGCCATGTCGATGGCCACGATGGTGGCCGCTCCCGCCACGGCCGCCGCCATGACCGCACTCAGGCCCACTCCGCCAGCACCGAAGACCGCGACAGTCGATCCGGCTTCGACCTTGAGGGAGTTCAGGACAGCGCCAGCGCCTGTCTGGATGCCGCAGCCGAGCGGGCCGAGAAGAGAGAGGTCGATGTCGGGAGCGACCTTGACCACGTTGCGTTCTGAACACAGGGAGTAGTGAGAGAAGGAACTCTGTCCGAAGAAGTGTGCGGCGACCTCGGTGCCCTGTTCAGTGAGGGCCGTGGTTTCGTCGGGCAGGCGGCCCTTGAAGTTCCATTCGTAGTAGTCCAGACAGTACGACGGAAGGCCGCGGAGACAGTTGTGGCAGACACCGCAAGACGCGAATCCCAGGACGACGTGATCACCCACGGTAACCTTGGTGACGTCACTTCCGACGTGTCGCACAATTCCGGCGCCTTCGTGGCCAAATACTGCCGGGAACGACACGGGGAAGAACTGTTCCTGCATGATGATGTCAGTGTGACAGACGCCTACTGCGGTGACTTCGACAATCACTTCGAGCGGTCGAGGGTCCCGCAGGTCGAGTTCCCTAATCTCGAACGGTGCGTCTTTCGCTGGTACAACAGCAGACCGAGTCTTGAATGGCATCCGTTCCTCCTACTTCGCAAACCCTTTAGGAGGAGGTTGCCATTTCGCCTTCGCTGCTTCTATCCGGATTCCGCCACTGCTGGCCGTCCCGCGACAGGCTGGCCGTTCGTGCCGGTGACGGTGGCTGACGGTAGTTCCCCGAACCTGTCGCGGTAGTACTTCGCGAAGCGTCCGGGGTGGTAGAAGCCGTAGGCTGCTGCGATGTCCGCGATGGAGGTGCCGGGAGCGGCCCTTTCGAGCTGCCTACGCACGCGGTCAAGACGCTTCAGTCGGAGATACTGGGTGGGACTAGTTCCCAGGGAATCGTGGAACGCGCGCTCCAAGGTGCGAGTGCTGACTCCCAGGCGCCCGGCCAGGTCGGTCACCGTGAGCAATTCGTAGTCATGGAGGGCGTCGATGAAGTCGACGGCTTCGGCGGCCAGCCCGGACACATTCCTGTCGTTGCTGTCGAGCAGATGAGAGTAGTTGTGAGGCGCCTTGTTGAGCAAGAGGTCGACAGCCAGTTTCCGGAGATATGGAACTCCAGTGGCAGGCATCGTGGCCTGCTGGACGGAGAGAGCCATGATCTGGGACCACAGTGCCTGAAGTTCGGCTGAGAACGGGCTCAGCTCAAACCTGACGTCCCTGTCCAGTGTGACTCCGAGCAATTTCCCGCACTGATTGCGAATCTCGACAGGATCGAGTCGTAGTGTCGACTGGGCGAAATTGGCTTCGAAGGCGAACTGGGTCGATCGGTTCCCGGACACCGCCACGGTCTGACCGGCCCTCCAGCTGGCTTCCGCGTTTCCCTGCCGTACAGAAGCCGAACCACGAGCGGCATGCATGACGAGAGTCAGGCCCTCCATGGAGTCAGCGTCCACCGAGGCCCTTGCCTCGTACTCCAGTGCGACGTAAGCCATACCTGTGCCGGCATGCGCCCGCAGTCGCGTCGAGGTCTGCTTGCATCGCTGGTCGAGGCGCAACTGGTGTGGACAGTAGATGTGGCTGACTGCCGAAACCGCTTCTTCGCGGTCGGTGGTGATGAGTTGGATCATGTGCCACCATCCAGGGGGAACACCGGTTGGCCGGAGTACGCAGCGGTCGTAGCGGGCATTTGCCCAGTACGACGACCACCTTTGCGGTGTGGGTGCGAGTGCTGGGGGGCGGGTCGCCTCGTCGCGTTCCCCACATCACCGTACAGCCGTGGCCGTTCCCTGGCGGATTCGGTGCCAGCCCCACATCGTGGGGACGATGGTAGGTGACGGCGTTCGGTGACGGAAGCCCGCTGCCCCGGAGGTCGCGTTTCGGTGTGCGGCTTCCTGTGGAGGACTCGCCGTGAGGTGGGCGATTCAGGAGAGTCCCAGAAGCCACTGAGCGACTCTGTCGGGGATCTTGATCGAGCTACTTGCCCTGTTGCCACCAGCACTCCCAGTGGAGTTCTTGGGAGTCGAGGTGCTGCTGGAAGGCGGTGAGCCGTCGGGTGCTGGGGTTGCGTGAGTGGGTGGCGAGTCGTTGGAGGTTGATGGCGATGGCGGTGAGGACGTGCTGGACGTGGGTCTTCGCATGTCCGTGGTAGCGGCTTCGTCGGGCCCGGTGGGTGTTGGCGAGTTCGTGGATGGTGCCTTCGACACCTGATCGGATGCCGTAGCGGCGCCTCCAGTCGCTGTCCTGCTGGTCGGTGCGGTTGCGCTGCTGCTGCTCGTGGAGGTGCTGCGGCAGGAAGTTGACGGATCGTCCGGAGACTCCGCGCGTGCAGCGGGGTTTTTGGGCGCACGGGTTGCACTGTTCGGGCTGGAAGCGGGCGACGGTGTAGGGGGCCATCGCGGGGGCGGAGACCCAGGTGCGGGTGGACTGTCCGGCGGGGCAGGTGACGGTGCGGGTGTTGAAGTCGATGGTGAAGTCGTCGCGGGCGAACCCGGCGGCTTCCTTCTTCTGCCAGGCACCACTTGCCTTGACCGGTCCGACGAGGTCGATGCCGAACGCGCCGTGCGCGTGGTGGAGTTGTTCGACGGACAGGTAGCCGCCGTCGACGAGGTGCTCGGCGGGGAGCAGGCTGCGGCGGTCGAGCCGGTCGTGGATGCCGGGCAGGGCTTGGGTGTCGCGGACCGGTCCGGTCGTGGCGATGTCCGTGATGACGTTGACCGACTCGTCGTCGCAGGTCTCGGCCACGTGCACGAGGTAGCCGGCCCAGCGGGTGTTGCCCCGGATGGCCCGGCGGGCGTCGGTGTCGTAGGGCGAGGCGAGACGCCGGCCTCCTTTCGGCACCCCGTCCGCAGGACGCCGGGGCCGCATCCGGCCCACGCTGTCGACGAGGAAGTTCTGCACCAGAACCCGGCGCAGGATCTCAGCACGGGCCCGGAGGGGACCGAGTGCGGCGAGGCGTTCGAGGAGGACGCGGGCGTCCCGGCCTGCTTCGCCCAGTCGGCCCGCGGGGCGGCTGGGCTGGGCCGGAAGCCTGACCGGACGCCCGTATCGGGCCGCCCAGTCCTGGTCTACCAGGCCTTCCAGGATCTCGGGGGTGTGGGCGGCGGTCTCCTCCAGGGCTGCCCGTACCGCCTCCAGGACCATCTCCAGCCGGGTCAGGTCACGGGCCGCGGACCAGATGTGCGTGGAGTCGGTCCGCTGCCTGCCTCGCTCGATCAGCAGTCCGGCCGACCGCAAGCGGTCCAGTGCCAACGACAACAGCGCGTCGGCGCGATCGTCCTCGCAGAGCCGGTCGCGAAAGTCCGACAGGATGCTGTGGTGGAAGCCCGGATCCTCCAGGTCCAGGGCCAGGGCGTACTTGAAGTCGATCCTGCACCGCACTGCTTCAGCGGCTTGACGGTCCGACAGGTTCAGCAGGAACTGCAGCACCGACACCGTCGCCAACCGTGCCGGCGAGAACCCCGGACGGCCGTCCTTCGGATACCAGGCGGCGAAGTCTTCATCCCACCACAGGCCGTCGAGGCAGTCCCGCACCCACATCGCCGTCGTCCCCGCCGGACTGCTCGCCCTCGCCACCCGGGCCGTCAACTCAGGCACCACCACGGCCACACGAGGACGAACCGACATGCCACCACCCGGGGAACGAGACGCTCAACTCGTCCCATCCTGACGGCCCCTGACCTGCTACGTCACGAGAACATCAAGATCCCCGACAGAGTCGCTCACTGAGATGGCTAAGCGGGACCGGTGAAGTTGGGTGCGTTGGGTAGGTGTCCTGTGGGAGGGACGCTATGGGGAAGAACCTCCGAGTCGAGTTGACCGACGTGCAGCGCCGTGAACTGCATGGGTTGCTGGCCCGCAACGACCTGACCGCGTATACCCGGCAGCGGACCGAGTGCATCCGTTTCCTCGATCGCGGCCGGACCACTGCCGAGGTTGCCGGCCTGCTGGAATGCCGCCCGGTCACGGTCAGGGCCGCGGTGCACCGTCTTCAGGAGGGCGGGATCGCGGGACTGCCCGATGCTCCGCGCCCCGGCCGTCCCGCCCGGCTTCTCGGCCTGGAGGACCGGGCCGCACTGGGCGAGTTACTGGATGAGTCCGCCGCGGCGGGGATCACCTGGAGCACCCCGGGCCTGTGCGACTGGCTGCGGGCCGAGCGCGGGGTGGAGATCTCCGCTGACTGACTGAGCTGCTGCACCGGGAGGGCTTCCGCTGGAAACGCACCCGTGACAGCGTGCGGCACAAGGGCGATCCCGTCCTTCAGCAGGCCGCAAGGGCCCAGCTGGAGGACTTGCGGCCTTGCGGCTGGAGGCGAATGCCGACCGGCGCGACCTGATCTTCCTGGACGAGTCCGGCTTCGCTCCGACGATGCCCACCGGATACACCTGGTCACGGGTCGGGCAGAGGGTCGTGGTGCCGAAGGAGGACACCAGGAACCGCCGGGTCAACGTCCTCGGCGCGAAGATCGTCGGTACCGAGCCGGACCTGCTCTGGCAGCATACCGACGGCAAGATCGACGCCGGTGTGCTGTTGGACTTCGTCTGCGTCCGCCTGGCGGGCCTGGGCGGCGGCGCGGGCGTGCTGGACCTGGCCGCCGATGGCGTCGGGGTCGGTTCCGTCCCGGTCTGGTGCCGCGGGCGTCCGTGCACCGTCGTCCTCGACAACGCCTCCGCGCACGTGGCTAAGGCGTTCAAGGGCCGCCGCCGACAACTCGCGAAGATCGGCGTGGAGTTGTTCTACCTGCCGCCCTACAGCCCGGAGCTGAACGACATCGAGCTGGTCTGGCGCCAGGCGAAGTACGAGGACCACCCGCAACGCACCCAGACCAGCATCGACGACATCGGCCAGGCCGCCGACGAGGCCCTGACCTGCCGACGCAACCGGATCCGCACATCAGCAAGGAACTTCACCCAAGCCGCTTAGGGTCCGTCTTCAAGCGGATCTTGCCCAGAGCAGGAATGACGTCAGACTGACCGCTGCTTCGTAGGAGGTGGCGGTCTTGTTGTATCTGGTGGCGATGCCGCGGAAGCCTTTGAGCTGGTTGAAGCAGCGTCAACATGGTTGCGTCGGCGGTAGATCTGGCGGTCGAATGCCGGTGGCCGGCCTCCGTGGCGGCCACGGTTGTAGCGGTGTCGCTGTTGGTCGTTCTTCTCCGGGATGGTGCACGCGATGCCTCGTTTGCCCAGGTAGGCGCGGAAGCCTCGGGAGCTGTAGGCCTTGTCGGCGACGACCTGGTCGGGTCGGCAGCGGGGGCGGCCCAGGCCGGTGCGGGGGACCCGGATCCGTTCCAGGAGGGGGCGTGCGCAGATGCTGTCGTGGCGGTGGCCGGGTGTCAGCAGGATGGCGAGAGGTCGGCCGCGGCCGTCGCAGGCGAGGTGGACTTTGGTGGTCAGTCCGCCTCGGGATCGGCCGAGGGCGTGATCGTCCGGTTCGTCTGGTTGGTGGATCCCCCATTTCTTCCCGTCGCAGCGGCGTGCTGGTGGGCGCGGACGATGGTGAAGTCGATCTGGATGAGCCAATCGATGTTGCCGACCGCGTCGGCGCGGGCCTGGATCTGCTGGAGGGCTCGGGTGAACACGCCGTCCAAGGCGTAGCGGCGGAAGCGGGTGTAGACCGTCTGCCATGAGCCATAACGTTCCGGCAGGTCGCGCCAGGAGATCCCAGTGCGGATCTTGTAGACCTTCCCATTGACGACCTGCCGATCCTCCACGCGCGGATGGCCTGTTACGGCCCGCGGTATGAGAGGAGCGAGTAACTCCCACTCGTGATCGGTGAGTTCATGGCGACGCATCACTCCGCCATGATCCACCACCCATCGATCCTTGAAAGACGGACCCTGTCGTTGCTCCCGTAAGAATGACCCCCAGGTGCTCCCGCAGAATTAACCCCCCTTGATGATCTGGAGGGTGCTGAAAGTGGAGGACTGGGCCGA
>NZ_JBVJND010000060.1:0-28353 GCF_055583825.1 Streptomyces sp. NPDC104367
CGGCGGGGTAATGCTTCATCCCCACAGGGACTCCGTTCTCCTGGACCATCAAGATCCAAGTCTCTCCGGTGTCCAAACTCCAGGGTCAGGGCCCAAGGCCGGGTAGTTAAGGGATTTCCGCTGGTGGCAGGGGGTTTGATGGTTCGGGCAGAACGAGGGCAACGGGGTCTCGTTGATCAGATAGTCCGCCAAGACTGCTGATCTTCGAGGTGCCCCGTTGCCTGTACGTCATTGTGCCGCGCCGCCCGGTCTGATGGTGCTCTCCCGCGAGTTCGCTGTGGCCGCGGGCCCTTTCGCGCCTGGTCATCTGGGCGAGCTGACACAGGTCGTGCCGTTCGAGCTCGTCGACGCCGTCCTGGAGGAAAACGGCTGTGTGCAGCGTCGGCTCCGGGACCTGCCCTCGCGGGTCGGGGTCTACTTCCTGCTGGCGATGTGCCTGTTCCCGGAGGTCGGCTACCGGCTGGTCTGGCACAAGCTGACCGCGGCGCTGACCAGTGCGGGACTGGACGTCGCCGGGCCGACCGCGAAGGCCCTGCGTGACCTGCGGCGCCGGGTCGGTCCGGGGCCGGTCCGCCGCCTGTTCGAGGTGCTGGCCGGGCCGCTGGCGCAACCGGCGACGGCCGGGGTGCGGTTCGGACGCTTCCGGACGGTCTCCTTCGACGGCTGCAGCTCGATCCGGCTGGCCGACACCGAACGCAACGTGGAATGGTTCGGCCCCGGTGGCCGGGGCGGCTGTCCGATGCTGGAACTGATGACGCTGGTGGAGACCGGAACCCGCGCCCTGATCGGCGCGGTGTTCGGTCCCACCGACACCGGCGAGACGGCCTATGCGAGCCGGCTGCTGCACCACCTCGGGCCCGACATGTTGCTGTTATGGGACAAGGGCTTCGACGCCAACGCCTTCCTCGCCGCGATGGCCGACACCGGCGCGCAGTTTCTCGGGCGGATCCGGGCCAACCGCCGTACCCCGGTCCTGACCCGGCTCCGCGATGGCTCCTACCTGTCCGTGATCGGCACCGTCCCGGTCCGCATCATCGAGGCCCAGGTGACCGTCGCCCTGGACGACGGCACCTCCTTCACCGGGACTTACCGGCTCGCCACCACTCTGACCTGCGCGAACCGCTACCCGGCCGCGGCACTGGCCGCGCTCTACCACGAGCGGTGGGAGCATGAGTCCGCGTACTTCGCGCTGCGGCACACCCTGGGACAAGGACGGCCGCTGCGGTCGGGTGATCCCGTCGGTGTCGAGCAGGAGATGTGGGCCCAGCTGACCCTCTACCAGGCGCTTCGCACTGTGATGGTCCAGGCGGCCGAGTCGCAGCCGGGCACCGACCCGGACCGCTGCGGTTTCACCATCGCCAGGCAGGCCGCTCGCGACCTCGTCGTCCAGGCCGCCGGTGTCACCGCCGCCCCGGCCGCCGACGCCATAGGCCTGGTCGGCCAGCGCGTCCTGAGGGGTCTCCTCCCGCCCCGCCGGCCCCGCGTCAGCACCCGCAAGGTCCGCTCGTCGGTCTCCCGGTACGCCGAACGCCAGGACGACGGCCGCCCCGACCGCAGCCGCACTGTCACCCGGCTCGACGTCGCCATCCTCGAACCCGCCGATCCGCGGCCCACGCTGCCCGCCGCCTCCCGCGACGACCGGAACGTTCCCCCTGGTCAGCGCCGCAGACACCGCATCCTCGACCTTCTCCACGAGCAACCCGACCGACCATGGCGGCCCCGAGACATCGCGGCACGCTTCGGCGACATCAGCATGGAGACCATGTACAGACAGCTCAACCGCTGGGCCGTAGGCGGTCTCATCCACAAGATCGGACCCGGCCTCTACACCGCCACCCAGTGGTCGCCAAACCCCTTGCCACCAGCGGAAATCCCTTAACTACCCGGCCTTGGGTCAGGGCCCCACCCACCAGGATCCCGGCATCGCACGGTGGATGGCCGACCACCCCATGAAGGTCCTCGCCCACGCCGCAGACTGGCACCGGCTCGTGCGCACCACGTGCTGGATCCGCGACCACGACACCGAGGCGGTCTACCTGCGCGAGATCGACGTCCCCGGCGTGGACACCAAGTTCATCGAGACCAACAAAGGAATCCTCGCCGAACTCCTCGACTGTGTACTCCCCGAGAGCCGCGTCAACACCAGCGCACCGAGAAACGATCTCGTCGCACGGTACGGCTTCCGCACCAAGCCCGTCTACATCCGCCTGCGCTACCTCGGCGCCTCTCCCCTGCCCTTCAGCGAACTCACCGTCCGCGCCGAAGAACTGGCCGGCTGGTCCCCGGGGGTGCGCACCGTCTTCGTCCTCGAGAACGAGATCACCTACCTCTCACTGCCGCCGGTCCCCGACGCCATCGCCATCCTCGGCTCCGGATATGCCGCTGCCCTGCTGCGTCATCTGCCCTGGCTCGACGATGTCGACCTCTGTTACTGGGGCGACATCGACACCCATGGCTTCGCCATCCTCGACCAGGTCCGAGGACGTTTCCCGCACACCACGTCACTGCTCATGGACCGCGCCACCCTCCTCGCCCACGAGTCCCACTGGGGCCAGGAGAAGACACAGGCACGCGACGGCCTGACACACCTCACCCCCGAGGAGGCCCGCCTCGACGAAGACCTGCGAACCGGCGCCTACCGGCCGCACCTACGCCTGGAGCAGGAGCGCATCGCCATCACCGCCGTGCGAGAGGCGCTGACACGGCACCGGGAATGACACCGAAGGCCGAGAACACCGGACGGCCACGGCCCAGGAACCGTGATCGAGGGCGAGGCCACGCCCGCGTCCGTCCGGCGGGTGGTCCGCAGTTCCGTGATAACGCCGGATATGACCGCTCCGGCCGGCGTAACGCCCCCCTCCCCCGGGGCCCCCGGGCCCGGCTACCAAGGCGGGACACCATCGTCCGTTTGCGGACGGAGACCGATGATGACGAGGCGGCCCGTGCCCTGATCCAGCGTTGGGCCCGGGCCAGGCTTCGTACCTGCACGCCCCAGCCCTCACAAGACCGGCCAGCACCAGCACCTACAGGCGCACCAACCACACTGAGCAAAAAATGCTGCCCCACTCAGCTCACTGCGCAGCACCAAACAGCCAGTTCAGCCCACATATCCTCCGGCGCCGGACACTCGACTCCGCATAAACCCCACCCACGGAACAGACCTACCGCTCAATACAACTGAGCAACACCAGGCCACAACCAAGATCAATAAGCAAACGCGTCAGCTACGCCACAACCATCCGCTGCCCCAAGTGCGGGCCCGCGCTCAGCCTGCCCACCGCTCTCGCCAAGCTCCAGGTCGAGCCCCCGGCCGCTCTCCACGCCGGCAAGTCAGCCAGCATCACCCTGAACCTGCCCGAAACAGCCGACGGCCTGGTCGCGGTCCACCTGCGCCCACGCTCGACCCGGCGCGGCTCCTACGATCACCAGGTCATCGCCGCACGACCCGGCCCGCACACGATCACCCTCACCATGCCTGAAGAAGCGATACCCGAGCTGGACCGGCTATGGGTGGTCCACGCCCACCGCTTCCACATCGGCTACTACCAGCAGCGCCTCCCCGTCCTCCCCCCAAGCACCGCGCCCAGCCCCTGACACGTAACCCCGCAGCAAGCCCGCCAGTTCGCCAACCAACACGATCACGCACCCGAGGAACCCATGCTCATCTGGATCAACGGCCCCTTCGGGGGCGGCAAGACCACCACCGCCGCACTGCTCCACCGTCGGCTCGCGGGCAGCATCATCACCGACCCCGAAGAAGTCGGATTCCTGCTGCGCGCCAGCCTCGGCGACCACCCCGCCCGCCAGAAGGACTTCCAGGACTACCCCATGTGGCGCACCCTGGTCGCCGCCGTGTGCGCAGAGCTCGACCGCCACACCGACGGTGGGCCGGTCATCGCCCCCATGACACTGCTGCACCACGAATACGCCGACGAGATCTTCGATGCCCTGGCCAAAGCCGGCATCGAGGTGCGCCACCTCCTCCTCCATGCCGAACCCGAGATCATCCGAGCGCGCATCGACACGAGTATGGAGTTCCCCGGCGACGAGGCACGCAGCGAGAAGGTCCGGGAGTTCCGGCGCCGCAAACTCTCCGACTACGAGCGCGCCTACACGGCCTGGCTCAGCACGCGCGCCGAGGTGATCGACACCACCTCGCTCACCCCCGAACACGTGGCCGACGCCGCCATCGCCCTGGTATCCCGGTCATGACCACCGTGCAGACGGCCGTGATATCCGACCTCGCAGGGCCGGCAACCGTGGTCGCCGACCACAGCTGGCCCGGCACCTCAGCGACCGTACTGCGCCTGCTGGACCCGGCCGGCAGGCAGACGATCCTCAAACGCAACACCAGCACCACCAGCTTCCGGCGCGAACACACGGCCCTCGCTCTGTGGACCGCGTCACTGGGGGCGAGCGCGCCCCAGCTCCTCGGCGTTGACGAGGACCGGCAGGAACTTGCCATGACCGCCGTGGCCGGAAGCCCTCTGGCACAGCAGAACTTGACCGGCCACGAGCAACGCCTCGCCTACGGCCATGCCGGCGAACTCCTGGCGCGGTTTCATCACGCCGCGGCCAGGGCGCAACTGCCCTGCTTCGGACCGAACCGCGCCGCCTACATCCGCGCCCAGCTGGTGGAAAGTACCGCTCCGCTGAACGTCGAGGAGGTCGACGTGCTCCAGGAGGCGCTCAACCTGCTTGCGCACATGCCGCCCCAGCTGGCCCAGCCCTCCCACCTCGACTTCACCAGCCGAAACATCCTCGCCCACCCACGCGGGCTCGGGATGGTCGACTTCGAGACCAGCCGCTACGAAGCCTGCGGCCGCGACTTCCTGCGCATCACCCAGCGCACGCTGCTCCACCACCCCACGCTCCGCCGGGAGTTCTACCGCGGCTACGGCCGCGAACCAAACCCAGAGGAACATGAGCTGATGCGCATCTGCACGGTCACCGACACAGCGGCCATCGTCGTCACGGCCACAGCACAGGGCAACCACGCCTTCGCCAGCGAAGCCCACCGAACCCTCCGAGCCGCCGTGCGCACTTGGCCGGCCCCCGCCCCGGGAACCGCTACCCCGCACACCCAGAGGCTCCTGTGACCCTGCCTCGCGTAACCGTGTTCGCCCCTGCCCGCTGCGCCGACGCGAACGACCCACTCACCCGCCGGACTTGCCGCATTCGATCGACCTCGGACCACCGGGAGGTTGCTGGGCAACCAGCTGACCCCGGCCGACTGCTGCGGTTCCCTGTCCCTGGAGATCACCAACAAGGCGCACGAGACCTGACCGGCGCCAATCCCGAGCACCACAGCGAAAGCCCCCCACCACTCCATGTGGTGAAAGGACCAGTCCCTCACCACCGCACTCGGCCATTTCGGCACCCCGACTCGCACCTCCTGAAGGAGACACCACGCCGTGAACGGCAACTCCTGGACCACCATCGATCAACTCGCCCGCCGCTTCAACGAACACGACACCGAGCTCGGCCTGGGCCAAGAGGAGCAGTGGAGCCTGCAAGTCCTCAAGATCGCCGAGGAGACCGGGGAAGCAGCCCAAGCGGTCATCGGAGCCCGCGGCACCAACCCACGCAAAGGGTCCGCATCGTGGGACGCGGCTCACGCTGAAGTCGCGGATGTGGCCATCACGGCCCTGGTCGCGCTGGCCCGCATGCGCCCGGACGACGCGCCGGAGTACCTCGACCGGCATCTGGCCGCCAAGTCGGCGAGGTTCCTCTCCCTCGGTCCCGCAGCGGACCCGGTTCCGACGGAGCCGGCATGAGCAACGGCCAGTCGACGCCGCGTCGGGCACCGGGCCTAGGAGGAGTGCGGAACCGCCTGAACGAGGCCGAAGGAGGCGGTGCGTCACGGCTTCCGGTGGGCCACTGCCCTGGACTGCGGCATCCTGTGCGCCGGTGGTGGCGGGCGAGGACACGGTCAAACCGTGGCCTCACGCTGTACAACCATGGGCTGGCGGTCGGCTCGTGCCGGGCGGCGCGTCCCTCGATGCTCCCGCAGCTCACCGACTCCTCCCCGGGTCGCCTCGGCGACCCTGTCCCCCCCAACCCACTGTGACAAGGTGCACCATCCGTGATCACATCTGCTTCGCCGTCCGTACCGTCACTGCTCGGCGTCTTCGCTCACCCGGACGACGAAAGTCTCCTCGCCGGAGGGGTCCTCGCCCGACATGCCGCCGCAGGTGCACGCACGGGGGTCGTCACCACCACGTGGGCTCCGGACAGTATTCGGGCGGACGAGCTCGCTGAGGCGCTGGCCGTCCTCGGTGCCGGCCGACCACGGATGCTCGGGTACGGCGATGCCCGCAACGACTCGTCGGCGCCCGGGCACACTCGTCTCTGCGACGCGCCCCTGGACGAGGTCATCGGCCAACTGGTTGCGCAGCTGCGGGAGTTCCGTCCCGACATCGTGGTCACCCATGACGCCATCGGCCAGCTGACCGGCCACCCGGACCACCGCCACACGCACCGGGTGACACTGCTCGCTGTGGAGGCCGCCAGGCTCGCGCATCTCTACCCGGAGGCCGGCGCGCCCTGGCAGATCCGTGCCTTCTACGCGGCCACCCACCCGCACTCCGGGATCGGCGAGCTGGGACCACTACTGACCGGCGTCGGCAAGACCGTGCTCTCCCTCCCGGACGAGTACGTGACCACGACCGTCGACGTGACGCCGTGGGCGGAACAGAAGTGGCGCGCGATCACCGCGCACCGCGGAGAAGTCGCACGCGAGCGCTCCCTGCCCGGCCTCCTCGCCCGCCTGCCCAAAGCCATCCGCCGCACGATCATCTCCACCGAGCACTTCACTCGCCTCTCGCCCGCCCCTGTCCCAAGCGATCCCCATCAACTGACGATCTGACGTTCAGGGCCACTACTCCTCGCCAAGGCCGTCAACCGGCTGCCACATCCGATTCGGCTTGAGGTGTCTCATCACGCCATGCAGTTGACCGACGAGGTCACCGACCTGATTGGCGCGCACCGACCGGACCTCATGTGGGTAGCTGCGTGCCACAGGCTGTGATCGAGCAACGAGAGCGCGTGCCGAATCCGGAGCCTGCGTCTGCCCGTGATTCCGGGCCTACGCGTTTGGAACCTCGGTACGGTGACGTGGTGCGGATGGATCGTGAGTACGCCGCGTGCAGGTTTGTCGTCGTGGGCCTGGAGCTCACCCGCCAAAGGGGCCCGGTCGACGTGACGGCCGTTGCCGCGCTGGCCGTGCAGGGCGAGGACTGGGTCCCGCAGTGGCGTGTGCATGTCCGCGTCGGCCCCGTGCCCGAAGGACCGCCGGGTGCGGCGGCGGAGAGCCACTCGGTGGTGTGGGCGGAGTCGGCGGCGGAGGCGCTCGCGACTGTGGAGCGGAAGCTGACAAG
The DNA here is from genome assembly GCF_055583825.1 of Streptomyces sp. NPDC104367. Taxonomy (NCBI): domain Bacteria; kingdom Bacillati; phylum Actinomycetota; class Actinomycetes; order Kitasatosporales; family Streptomycetaceae; genus Streptomyces; species Streptomyces sp. NPDC104367. Next base: position 7,380 of record NZ_JBVJND010000060.1, read on the forward strand.
TGATCCGCACGTGGTCGTGGCCCGCCTCGGCATGGTCGAGGCCGCGGTCTTCCGGGCTCACCGGGCCTCCTGCCCCCGGCTGGCGTCGCAGGTGGTCTGGGACGCGCTGCGCCTCGCGCAGATCGTCTGCCCCTCCGTGACGGAACCCGCGGAGTCCACGCTGGCCGCCGCCCTGGGCGTGGACCTCCCTGGCCGGCGGGCGCCGCTCACCCAGGCGGTGTGGGCGACCTCCGAGATCTGCCGACGGGCTGTGGCTCTGGGCGTGGCGGCAGGCCGGTGGGGCACGTTGCGCCAAATCGACGAGCTTGCGGGCAAGCGACCGCCTCCGGTCGAGCCCGAGTTCCTGCCCACCGGCCCCGTCCAGGAGTCGCTTTTCGAGAGCCAGTGACCCCCTCGGTGGGCGCGGGCGTCCAAGGGCGGTCGCAGCTCTTCAACGGGGCGTGCGGAACGCTCTCCTTTGGCTGAATACCCGTCATTGTCCGGCGGCTGGAGAGTCCGCGTCGATAGGGTCCCCGAGTGCTCTCAGGTACCAGTTCTGTACTCCTGTCCCAACCGCGTTTCCGGTTGCTGGCGTCGGCTCGTTTCGTCTCGGTTCTCGGTTCGGCTTTCGGCCCGATCGCGCTGAGCTTCGGTGTCCTGGGGCTGCCCGGCGCATCGCCGGCGGACTTGTCGCTGGTCCTGGCCTGCCAGGCCCTGCCCCAGCTGGCGTTCGTGCTGTGGGGCGGTGTGCTCGGAGACCGTGTCCGCAGCCGGTTCCGTCTGGTCTGCGTGACCGAGACAGCTGCCGCGGCCATCTGGGCCGCGCTGGCCGTCCTCTTCGCCCAAGGCGGACCGGTCGGGTGGATCGCGGTCCTCGCGGCACTCGGCGGGGTGACCCGGGGCCTGTTCTCCCCGGCGCTCGAGGGCGTCGTCGTGGACGTGGTCCCGGAGCAGGATCAGCGGCAGCAGGCCAACGCGATGCTGAAGGTCTCCGTCAACACCGCCCGCCTGATGGGCATGATGCTCGCCGGCGTCGTGGTCAGCGTGGTCGGACCGGCGCTCGCGCTCGCCCTGGACGCGGCCTCGTTCGCCGCCTGCGCCGTCCTGTTCGGCGTCCTCGGCCGGTCCATCCCGGACCGGCCGGTGCGCTACAAGGCCTCCGCGGTGCGCGATCTGCGCGAGGGGTGGCGCGAGTTCGTACGCCACGAGTGGCTGTGGGTGACCACCGGCCAGCTCACCATCGTGATCGCGGTGGTCAACTCGGTGGCGGGCCTGCTCGGCCCCATGCTCGCCAAGGTCTACCTGGGCGGGGCCTGGGCGTGGTCACTGGTCCTGGTGGCGCAGATCGCGGGGCAGATCGGCGGGGCAGGGTGGGCGGGCCGGCTTCGCCCGGCGCGCCCGATGCTGGTGGCGACGCTGTGCACGGCGGGCGCGGCGCTGCCGGCGCTCCTGCTGTCGCTGCGGGCGCCGCTGCTGGTGGTGCTGGTGGGCGCGGCCGTGTACGGGGTGATGTGGGACGTGACGATGGTGATGTGGAGAACCTGCCTGCAGCGTGAGGTCCCGGACGACATGATCTCCCGGGTGTCCTCGATCGATCTGCTGGGCTGTCTCGCGGTGGCGCCGATCGCTCTCGCCGCGGCGGGACCGTTGGCGTCGGCGTTCGGTCCGGCCTGGGTGGCGCTCGCCAGTGCGCTGCTCGTACTGGTGGCCGTGGCCTGCGCCCTGGCGTCCCGGAACATCCGCACACTCGCCGGTGATCCGCGCCCTCAGCAGGAGACCACGCCGGTCGCCGCCGGCGCGGCCTGATCCCTTCACGCCGGTTCGCCGACGGCACGCTTCCCGGAGGCTTGGACCATGAGGACGGCGAGGGTATGGCCGGCGCTCACGGGAAGTACGGAGTGGGCGAGCCAGCCGGGGGCGAGCACGGTGAGCCCGGCCTGGGCCTTGAGCGTGAGGGCCCGGCCCCAGGGAAGGCCCGGCACGCTGGCGGCGTCGCAGCCGGCGCGCGGGTCGTGCAGACACAGGGCGCCGGACCGGTCGTGAGGAGGCTGGCCGTCGACGGCCAGGTAGCACCACGCGGTCCAGGCGGCGTGTCCGTAGACGAGTGGGACGCGATGGTCCGGGCCCCAGATCTGTGCGGACAGCCGGACCTCGTCGGCGCCGTCCTGGAGGGCGGTCTGTGCGAGCGAGCCGAATGCCGCCCGGGCCTGGCCGACGTCCAGGAGGTCCCCGGGGTCGATGTCCCGGGCGCCGTGGTCGGCCCGGCATATCTGGGCGCGCAGCAGGTCGTGATCGAGGACGGGTTGGATCGTGCCGAGCCAGACGGGTGTAGTCCAGAGGTCTTCGCAAGTGGCCTGCCCGGCGACGGCGGGCCGCGCGCTCAGGGTGGTCATGGCCCCTCCACGGTGGCGTTGAAGGCGATGCACAGCCGCGGGGTGCCGGCGGTGTGGGGGGCGACGGCATGGCGCAGCCAGGAGGGGAACGCGATCAGCAGGCCCGGGTGCGGGTGGACGGTGCGCGGCTCGGATGCGTCGCGGGGGGTGGTGGCGAGGCGGGCGGGGCGGGGGTCGAAGAGTTCCAGGGCGCCGCTCGCGCGGGCGGCGGTCTGCAGGTAGTAGACGCCGGAGACGGCGCTGTCGTGGTGGGCGTGGACCTCGTGGAATCCGCCCTGCCGGTAGTGCACCGCCCAGCCCGTCAGGGTCAGGGCGGTGTCGGGGCCGGCGTCGGTGATGGCAAGGGCCGCTTCGCGGATCCAGGTGGTGAGCACGGCGATGGCCGGGAGGTCCCAAATGAGGCTGTCGGGCGCGGATTTGCGGGCGCCCTCCACGCCCAGGGACAGCGAGGTGTCGGTCTGCTCGCGGTCGAGGATCTGCTGGGCGAGCGTGTCGGTGTCCGGGCCGGTGGGCGTGGTGCGCTGGTAGATCCGGGTGGGCCACATCTGCTGGCGCGCGCCCCGTACGTGCCAAGTGCCGGGCGGCGCGGCGAGCGTGCTCATTCGGGGTCTCCGGCGTGGGTGTAGACGGAGATGTGCTGGGTGGAGGTGGCAGTGAGCGGCGTGCGGTGCCAGTCGGCGTACCGGTCGGTGAGGGTGAGTCCGGCGGCCGAGGCGAGCAGGTCGAGTTCGGAGAGGTGGACGTAGCGCAGGGTGACCGGGAGGAGCCGGATGCCGCTGTGGTCAAGGCGGACCTCCTGGAAGCGGATGATCTGCCCGATGGGGTCGTGGGTGTGACCGGACAGCGCCAGGTGGGTGTCGGCGAGGTCGCGGATGGCGAGTTGCTGACGGCCAGCGAGGAGTCCGGGTGCGCGGGGGACCGTCGCCTCAATGACGAACCGCCCGCCGGGTGCCAGGGTCTGTGCGACGCGGGTGAGGCAGGCTTGCTGACGGGCCTGGGTCATGAGGAAGAAGAAGCTGGAGAAGGCCACATAGACGAGCCCGAACTGCTGTCCGGCCGTGTCGAGTTCGGCCATGTCGCCGACGCGTGTCTCCACGTGCCGGTGGCCGCGGTGGCGGTGGAGTTCCTCCAGCATCGCAGGGGAGGCGTCGAGGCCGACGACCTTGACACCGCGGTCCGCCACGGCGAGCGCGATGCGGCCGGTGCCGACCGCAAGTTCCAGTGCCGGGCCGCCGTCGGCCACCGACGCGAGGAAGTCAGCGGCTGGGCCTGGGCCGCGGTCCCGGTGTTCGGCGTTGTAGTGGGGCGCCCACTGGTGTCGGCGTACGGACTTTTCTGGCTCTGGCAAGATTTTCGTAAGCGGAGATCATCTTGGTGCCGTGGTCGACCGGTCCGGATTTCGGGCAGTCTTTGAGCGTGCTCTGTTGAACTGCCCTACCTGTTACCGCACTTGGCGGGCGTCGTGGTTTGCTCGGTCGACGGCTCCGGACCAGTGGTGGTTGTCCGTGCGCGTACGCGGTCGACTGCTCCCGCACGATGTACGGGCTGTGGGACACCCGGCGAGTGGTGCCACAGCCGTTACGTCAGACGGCTCGGAGATACGTCGCTGGGCGGCCGACCCGTGCTGATCGAGCTGAGCGTGCGCCGCCTGTACTGCGAGAACGCCGCTTGCGGGAAGGTGACGTTCGCCGAGCAGGTGCCGGGGCTGACTGTGCGATACCAGCGGCGCACGCCGCTGCTCCAGCAGGTGGTCGAAGCGGCGGGTGTGCTGCTGGCGGGCAGAGGTGGGGCCCGGATGCTGCAGGTCTTGAACGTCGCGCTGTCGCGGTGCACCGTCCTGTCGCAGCTGATGCGGATGCCGCTGCCGGCCCTTGTCACTCCGCGGGTGCTGGGCGTGGACGACTTCGCGCTCTACGGCGGCACCTACGGAACCCTCCTGGTCGATGCCACCACCCGTCTTCCCCTTGAGCTCTGGGAGGGGCGGGACGCCGAACAGCTCAGCCGCTGGCTTCGGGAGCATCCCGGCGTCGAGATCGTCTGCCGCGACGGCTCGCTGACCTACCGTCAAGGCATCACCGCCGGCGCCCCTGAGGCCATACAGATCAGCGACCGTTTCCACATGTGGCAGGGGCTGTCACGTCGCGTCCAGGACATCGCTACCGCCCACCGAAGCTGCCTGCCCGAAGCCCTCCCGCCGGAGGAAGAGGCCGACCGGGAACCGGATGAAGTGACCACCGAGGACGCTGCGGCGGACACACGAGCCGGGCGGCACGCCAGGAGGCTGTTCGAGACCGTGCACACCCTGACCGACACCGGCCGCAGCTACGGCGCCGCGGCCCGCGAACTCGGCCTCGACCGCAAAACCGTGCGCAAGTATGCCCGCGCACGCTCCTGGCAGGAGGTCATGCGCCGCCCGCCCCGCAAGCCCTCCACCCTGGACCCCTACCGCGACTACCTGCAACAACGCTGGAACGAAGGGGAACACAACGCGATGGTCCTCCACGGAGAACTCCGCAGCAAGGGCTACCTCGGGCATTACCAGCGCGTGAAGATGGCCGTCGCGCCCCTGCGACGCGGGCTGCCGCTGGACCAGCCCCGCGAGCGCCCGCCGTCCCCGCGCGAGGCCGCACGCTGGATCACCACCCACCCGGACCACCGCGGCCTTCACGCCGCCCACCGCCTGCACCGGCTCCTGGAGCACTGTCCGGAACTCAAGCGCACCCACGACCTTGTCCGCCGGTTCGCAGCCATGCTCGCCAACCACGACGCCGCACCCCTGCCGACCTGGCTCGACGAGCTCTCCCACAGCGGACTGTCACCGCTTGCCGGTATCGCCGGAGCCTTATGCGAAGACCAGCACGCCGTCACCCAGGGAATCAACACCACCTATAGCTCCGGCGTCAACGAAGGCCGCATCACCGACGTTAAGCTCCAGAAACGCCTGATGGCAGGACGCGCCGGAGTCCCGCTCCTCCGCCACCGCGTCGTCCTGATCGCCCGCCTCCGCCGCCGTTACGCGGACCGGTCGACCACGGCACCAAGATGATCTCCGCTTACGAAAATCTTGCCAGAGCCACGTTCATGTGTACGCCGACAACTGGTCCCACATCTCCTGCTGTCGTGCTCGGTGGTCGCTCACGCAGTCTCCCCAAGGGTGATCGTGGTGATCGTCGTCGAAGCGGAGCGTGCTGCCTGGGCCGGGCGATCCCCGGCCCAGACAGCACCGGCCACGGGATGATCAGCCGTCGGTCTTCGGGGCAAGCGCGGGGTCGAGGAACGTCTTTCGGGCACGGATCGTCCCGCCGACCTCCTCGGTGCCAACGAGTTGGCCGACGTTGCCGTCCGCGTCGGCGATCCCGCCGCGGGTGAGCGTGACGGTCACCCTGGCCGTGAGCGCCATGTCCTCCTGGACGGCGCCCTCGTGCATCGCGGCCGCGCCGACGAGACCCTTCTTCGCCAGGTCCATGACGTGTGCGACGTCTTCGGTGTCGAGCACGATCCCCGAGATGTTCTTCCGCTCCTCGTCGGTGGTGTAGCGGGTCACCGCCTGCTGCTGCGGTTCGTCCATGCCTGCCTCCCTCTGCTCAGTCGGGGGTGGATGCGGTGACCGTAGGTCCACATCCCGGACCTGGCCCAGGCACAATTCGCCACACTGGGCTGACGTTTGGGCAGGTTTGCCGGGCGGACGTGCAATTGCGGGTAAGTAGGTGTTTTTCATCCTCCAGCTGGTCATCCCGTGAGCACGGCGAAGGCACCCACGGGATGTGCTCACCTGGTGAACCGGGTGCCGGTCATGGTGCCGGGATCAGACGCCAGAGAGACGTGGTCTCGGCGCTTCGTGCTGTGTGGAGTGGGTCGGCCGCGTCCTTGGAGCGTGGGTGCCGGGGCTTGGTATCGATCTTGTCCACGACGCGAAGTTGTTCTGCCTGAATGGCGGCGAGCAGTTGCTGACGTGTCCGGAGGCCGAGGTGCTCCGCCAGGTCGGACAGGATGAGCCAGCCCTCGCCGCCTGGTCGGAGGCGGGCGGACAGTCCGGCGAGGAAGCTGTGGAGCATGGTGCTGTCCGGGTCGTAGACGCCTTGTTCGATGGGGCCGGTCGGACGGGCGGGGAGCCAGGGCGGGTTGCAAACGACGAGGTCGGCGCGGCCTTCGGGGAACAGGCCGGGGCCCGACACCTCGATACGGTCGGTCAGCGCGAGCTGGTGGACGTTCTCCCTGGCGCAGGCCAGAGCGCGTGGGCTGATGTCGGTGGCCACGACGCGGTTGATACCGCGGTGGGCCAGGACCGCGGCGAGGACACCGGTTCCCGTGCCAAGGTCGAATGCCGTACTGGTGGCGGGACTGTGCCGGGTCGCGGGCGGCAGCGGAGTGAGGGCGACCAGATCGACGTACTCACCTCTGACGGGTGCGAACACGCCGTAGTGGGGGTGGATGCGAGCCCCGAGCGCCGGCACGTCGATCCCTTTCAGGCGCCACTGGTGAGCACCGATCACTCCTAGGAGTTCCCGCAGAGAGACCACCATGGGTCCCTTTGAGGGGCCGTAGGCTTCCAGGCACGCCTGGCGGACGTTCGGGGCTCGACGCAACGTCAAGGTGTAGTTGTCGTCCAACAGCACCAGAAGCTTTCCGAGGACACGGGCGCGGTGGCTGCTGCCGCGTCGGTGCAGGTGGAAGTTCTCGCTCGGGGACGTGCTGGACCTGGGCGGCCTGCGGTCGATGCGGCGGCCCATCGCCTGTAGCAGTTGCCGGGCGTTGTGGAAGTCGCCTTGCCAGAGCAGGGCCGTTCCTTCGCACGCCTGTCGGTAGGCGTCGTTGGCCTTCATCCGGTCGTCTGCGACGACGGTTCGCTGGGGAAGAGGGGCGGCGTTCTCGGAATGCCAGCGGGCGGACTGGTGGGTGTGGTTTTCGGTCCAGTGGATGGTGGACACCACGTACTCCTCGTGGTCGAACGTGCAGGGGCACGAAGAGCACTTCGACGAGGAGCAGACTGAACCCACGCCTGTCCATCGGACAGGCGTGTGCGTTGAGGCAGGTGGCTGTTACCGCTCTCGAATCGAAGCGCGAGAGCGGACGTCCCAGACAACCATGCCGAGCATCAGGGTGAGCCCTTTCGGAGGAGTGGCAGCAGACTCGCACAGGTGCTTCTCGGCTGCCAAAATCACCAGCCCTGCCAGGTCAACGGGCTGGCTTCTTCGTCCACTGGCTGGTTCGCGGGTTCTTGCGGGTGAGGCGCCGGGTCATCATGGTGATGAGTGCCCAGTTCAGGTGGGCTTCGGAGTGCTGGGGCAACCGTACTGTTAGTCGGACGATCAGCGACCGCCTCCTCGGCGAACTGCAGGATCGATCCCGGCATTCATGAGGTGACGGTCCAGAAGGTGCCCCCCCTCGGACGATCACCCGATGAGCCGCGCGCCCGGAACCGGTCAGGTGGCTGGGCTGCTCAACAGGTTCTTGACCCGTTCGAACTCCGCGATGCCCGCTTCGGTCATCTCCGAGGTGATGGCTGCCGCCAAGTGCACTGCCATGTCGAGATCGCGTCTGAGAAGCCAGTTTGCCTGAAGGCCGTCCATCAGGGCGATCAAACGAACCGCTGCCGGTTCGATCTCGGTATTGGCTTTGATGTACCCGGATTGTTGTGTAGCAGCAAGTATCCTGGCTGTGCGATCGATGAGCCGTTCATGTCGCTGCACGAAGTAATTGTGCGCTGGATGACGTGCGTCGGTCGCTTCGGCTGATAGCCGCACGAACAACTGGATAAGACCCGGAGCATGTCGGTTGTGGTCGGCCAGGCCCACCATGCCGACCAGGACTCCCAGAGCTCCGGCAGCGTCCACGTACGGTTGGAACCTTTGCCGGTCCTCGGCATCTCTCGCTTCGAGGACCGCCTCCAGCAACGTCTCCTTGTCCGGGAAGTGATGGAGGAGTCCGGCGCGCGAGATGCCGCAACTGGATGCTATTTCCCGGATGGTCGCCGCGTCGTAGCCGTTCGAGGCGAAGTGTGCGGTAGCAACACGAAGGATCTCGGCTCGGCGGGCTTGGCCATTGGCGTAGACCGGTGGGCGCTTTCGGCGCACCGGTGCAGATCCTGCTGCAGTCATGGAAGCCAACCCTAACAGTGATCACAGGGAACACCTACACGTGCGTAGGTATTGACAATACCTACGCACGTGTAGATATTGAGCGGGCGGCCATTGGCCTGAAACGTGCAGGTAACACTGCGATACACGCTGAACGGACGAAGGAGTTCGGTATGACAGAGGCGACTGCCATGCGGGTGGACCCCGCAGCTCGCGCACCGCGAGGGTTCCTGCCGAACCTCGCCGTCGCAAGCCTCGGCCTCTACCTCGGCACGCTGGCGCCTCTGTTCGGAGGCCTCTCCGCCAAGATCCAGCAGATCGTCGGCCTTGACGACGCGGCTTCCCAGCTCGGACTCGTCACCGGTGCCGGAGCGATCTTCGCTATGGTGGTGCAGCCCTTCGCCGGACGCCTTTCCGACCGAACCATGTCCCGCTTCGGTATGCGGCGCCCCTGGATCGCCGTCGGCACGATCGGCATGACGGTCTGTCTCTTCGGCAGCGCACTAGCTACGACGATCCCCGCGCTGCTGCTGGCCTGGTGCGGAGTCCAGCTCTTCGCAAACCTTGCTTTCGCTGCCCTGACTGCCACCATCGCGGACCAGGTTCCGGAACCCAGACGCGGATCGGCTTCCGGGGTCTTCGGAGCGGCCTCGCCAGCCGGCATCCTCGTCGGATCGGTGCTGCTGACGGTGCTGGCCACCGACTTCCTCCGGTTCGTTGTTCCAGCCCTGATCTCGCTCGCCGCAGGGCTGTACTTCACCATCACGCTGCGAGACCGTGTCCGGACCGAGCAGCCTGGCGCCAAGCTCAGCGTGAAGGAGTTCGTCGGGTCCTTCGCCTTCAATCCCCGCAAGAATCCCGACCTCGGCTGGGCCTGGCTGACGAAGTTCCTCATCCTCCTCGGATACGGAGGAGTCTCCGGATACCTGACGCTGTACCTGGCTGAGCGCTACGGGATGAGCATCAGCGAGCAGTTGTCGTTCAACGCCATCGCCCAGTTCATCAGCATCGGTGCCCTCGTCCTCTTCAGCGTGGTCGGTGGAGCGATCTCCGACCGCACGGGGCGGCGCAAGCAGTTCGTCGTCCTCTCCGGCCTGGTTGTCGCTGTGGGCACCGCCATCGTGGCCACCTCACCCCTCTTCGGTCATGATGGCGGACTCGCAGTCATCCTTGCCGGTCAGCTCGTCATCGGGATCGGCGCGGGTGCCTTCTTCGCAGTCGACCAGGCCCTGTGTATAGCGCTGCTGCCCAACCAGGATGAGATGGCCAAGGACCTCGGCGTCCTGAACGTCGCCAACGGGTTGTCGCAGTCCCTGGCGCCATTCATCGCCGGTGTAGTCGTCATCCCGCTCGGCAAGTCCGTGACCGGAGACGGATACAGCGTCTGGTTCGCCGTCTCCGCGGTCATCGCCGTCATTGGCTCCCTGCTCGTCCTCCGTATCAAGAAGGCGGTCTGACGGTGAACGATCTCAGCCCCCAGTACCCTTACCAGGATCCGACGCTGGGCGATGAACAGCGCGTCGAGGATCTGCTTTCCAGAATGACTGTGGACGACAAAGCCGGGCTCATGTTCCACCCGATGGCCTCATTCGGCGACTTCGATAAGCCCGGATACTTCGGTACTCCTTCCATGCGGATGATGTTCGACAGCAGGATCAACCACTTCAACATCCTGAGCGCTCCCAGCGCTCGCGAGATCGCAGAATGGCACAACTCTGTCCAGAACGCGGCACTCAGACACCCGCTGGGCATCCCCGTCACGCTGTCAACGGACCCGCGCCATTCCTTCACGGACAACCCCGCCACAGCCCTGTTCGCCGGTCCGTTCTCGCAGTGGCCGGAAGCCATGGGATTCGCCGCAATCGGCGACGCGGATTTGATGCGGCGATTCGCGGAGATCGTACGCCGGGAGTACGTGGCCGTCGGGCTGCGCACAGCCCTCCACCCGCAGGTCGACCTGGCGACCGAGCCGCGGTGGAGCCGCGCCAGCGGCGCGCTCGGCGCAGATCCACGACTCAGCGCCGCTCTCGGCGTCGCCCAGATCGAGGGCCTGCGAGGGCCGAAGTTCGGCACGGAGTCCGTGTCGGCCATGGTGAAGCACTTCCCTGGGGGAGGCCCTCAGAAGGACGGCGAGGATCCTCACTTCGACTATGGGCGAGAGCAGGTGTATCCAGGCGGTCAGTTCGACACACATCTGATCCCGTTCCGGGAGGCGATCGCCGCTGGCGTCACGCAGATCATGCCCTACTACGGTATGCCGGTGGGCCTGGAACGAAACGGTGAGCCCGTCGAGGAAGTCGGATTCGCCTTCAACAAGCAGGTTCTCACCGACCTGCTCCGTACAGAACTCGGCTACGACGGCATCATCTGTTCCGACTGGACGGTACTGCACCAGAAGTACTGGGGTGTGGAGTCGCTTTCCTACGCGGAGCGGATGATCAAGGCTCTGGACGCCGGTATCGACCAGTTCGGCGGAGAGACACGTGCTGGAGTCCTCGCGGATCTCGTCCGTTCCTGCCAGGTCCCCGAGGAGAGAATCGACCAGTCGGCGCGTCGCCTCCTGCGGGAAAAGTTCCGGCTCGGGCTCTTCGACAACCGCTTCGTGGACCCGCAGGCAGCCGAAAGGATCGTCGGGAACCCGGAGTCCGTCGCCCAGGGCGTCGCTGCCCAGGCCGCGGCGTTCACGTTGCTCAAGAACTCGCAAGGGCGTGCCCACCTACCGCTCGCCGCCACCACACGTGTCTACGTGGAGGGAGGTGCCACCGACGCCTTCGTGCAGCGTGCGACCATCGTGAACACTCCGGAAGAAGCCGATGTCGCGGTCATTCGCCTTGTTGCGCCGTGGGAGATCCGCGGCGGCGAAGGTTCCATGGAACGGTTCTTCCACGCCGGGTCCCTGGAGTTCCCCGCCGAGATCACACAGCGAGTCCGTGAACTCGCCACAGCCGTACCCACCGTTGTCGACATCTATCTCGAACGCCCGGCGCTGCTCGGAGACATTACGGATATCGCCGCGTCGCTGCTGGTCAACTTCGGTGCCGGACCCGAGGCCTTTGCACGCGTACTGTTCGGCGAGGCCGAACCCCGCGGGACGCTCCCGTTCGAGATCCCGGCATCAATGCGGGCAGTCGAGGCCAGTCGGGAAGATGTGCCCAACGACACCGCCGCTCCCGTCTTCGCCTCCGGGGCAGGGCTGTTCTACTCTTCTTCGCCAGTGCCCCGGCTTGGCATTTGATGTCTGACGGTTCGCTGGACTGGATCACCCTGTTCGGCAACGGCGGTACAAAAAATGCGGCCCTCAACTGCACGTGTGCTCCGGGCAGCATGCGTTTCGGTGGGCACCTGCTCCGTTGAACATGTAATCCAGCCAAGGGACACATATGTTCAGTTGCAGTGACGCGCCCGGTGCACTGCAGATGCCGGTCCAGTTCGACCCGCACACTCCCGGAGGAGGGTGTCTGCGCCTGTACAGACATGCCACGGGCGCAGACACGCTCCTCATCGCGGTCAGTTTCGGGCGGAACGGATGGCACGCAACTCCCGCAGGCTGCGGTTCACGTAACCCAGGACCTGGCTACGCCTTCTGCCGTCCGTGACGTACTCGCTTGTCTCCAGGCGGACATTGGGGTCTGATGCAGGTTTGGGTGACAGGTTGACCTGAGGCGACCCCCGTGACGTGGACACTCCGACAATGGATCTTGCAGATCCAAGGGAAGGTGCCCTGGTGGGACGTAAGTCTCCGTATCCGGCGGAGTTCAGGAATGACGCTGTCGCGCTGTACCGCGCGGCGGGCGGGAAGCGCACGTATGCAGCGGTCGCGGCGGATGTCGGGGTGACCGGCGAGACGCTGCGGAGCTGGGTGCGCCAGGCCGACGAGCACGCGGGCCGCGATCACAGCCACGGCGAGCAGAGTGCGGAGAGCCGGGATGAGGAACTGGCCCGGCTGCGCGCGGAGAACGGCCGGCTGCGCAAGGCGGAGAAGGAGTGGGAGCTCGAGCGGGAGATCCTGCGCCGGGCAGCGGCGTATTTCGCCAAGGAGATGAAGTGAGGACCCGCCGCTGGGACTTCGTCTCCGCCCACGCCGAGACCTTCGGCGTCCAGCGGATGTGCCGGGTCCTTCGGGTCTCGCGCTCGGGCTACTACCGGTGGATCGTCGGCGCGAGGACCCGCCAGGAGCGGCAGGCCGCCGACGATGCCCTGCTTGTGGAGATCCGTAAGATCCACACTGAGCACAAGGGCACCTACGGAGTCCGGCGCATCCATGCCGAGTTGCGTGGGTTCGGGCACACGGTCAACCGCAAGCGCGTCGAGCGCCTGATGCGCGTCAACCGGCTCGAGGGCCGCCACCTGCGGCGCCGCAAGCGCACCACGGTCCCCGACCGGCTCGCACCGCCCGCCCCGGACCTTGTCCAACGCGACTTCACCGCCGTGCAGTTGGACGAGAAGTGGTGCGGCGACATCACATACGTGCAGGTCGAGGGCTCGTGGCTGTATCTCGCCTGCGTCATCGACATCTACTCACGCCGGGTACTCGGCTACTCGATGGCCTCGCACATGCGCGCCGAGCTGGTCATTGACGCACTGAAGATGGCGGTGGCGACCCGCGGCGGCAACGTCAACGGAGTGATCTTCCACGCGGACAGGGGCGCCCAGTACACGTCGACCGCATTCGCGCAGGTCTGTGATGGTTTCGGGATCCGCAGGAGCATGGGGCGCGTCGGCTTGAGCTACGACAACGCCCTCGCTGAGAGCTTCTGGCAGGGGCTGAAGAGGGAGACGATGCACCAACGCCTGTTCTCGACGATGCGCCAGGCGCGGCTGGAGATCTTCCAGTGGCTGACCTACTACAACGCCCGGAGACGCCACAGCGCCCTCAACTACCTCTCGCCAGCTGAGTTCGAACAGCAGCACCAGCGAGGACGTAAACTCACACTCGCAGCATGAACCCCTGTGTCCACACTCCGGGGGACACCTCAGTCACGCACTGCACCCCGGGCCCATATCCGCCAGATTTGAGCCCGGTGCAAGACTTGCGGGGCTTTACACGGATTCCTCTTCGTACGCCTTCTGGCCTTGCTTGCCGAACCCGACGCGTCTGGCAGTACCGCGCCGTCCCGGCGTTGTCAGGGCCGCTTTCCGTCCTCACCGGCGTTCCCCGGCCCGGACTGCCCTCAGCTTCTACCCGGCCGCTGCGACGGCCCGGCGGTAGAGGTCTCCCACCTCCACTCGGTCACATGGCGCCTCGTGGCGCACCCAGCTGTTCTTGCGGCCGACCGGGCCCAGCAGGCCCCGGACGTAATCCCGCATCCGGCGCCGCACCTCGACCCGGCCGAACCGTCCGCTCACCCGCAGGAACAGATCCTCCAGCTCGGCACTCCAGCGTCCCGTGACGAAGTCCGCCATCATGCCCCGAGCCTGCACCTCTCGGCCCGCTGTCCAGGACGGCCTATCGAAACCGGCCCCTGAGGCACCGTCAGCCCGCTAGCCTCGAAAGACCGCCTCTGACCAGCGGGAATGATGAAGTGCAACAGGAGTCTAGGGCTCGTGAGTTGATCGTGGCGGGATACCGGTCACCGGGTTGTCGCTGACGATGATCGCCGAACTCATCGCTGAGACGGTCCCATTGCGGCATGACAAGCATCAGGCACATTTGATGGCTCGGCCGCGGCGACCGCCGGTCCTGCGCCGGCAACACCGGCGACCGAGTCCGCCGCCCGGCTGTGACGGCCACGATGCAGGAAATCCATGGCCAAGCCCGCGCCGAACGCAAACCGCTGCTTGGAACGCCGTGTACGCGCGAGTAAACACCCGGTGGCACGCGGGTCCGCCCAGCCCATGATCTCCGTCGCTTCCTCGGCTCCCTGATACTCAAAAGCCTAGCGGTCAAACACACGAGCGGCCTCAACGGGCAGAGGCGCCGGCAGTTCCCACGCCGCGCCGAGGAGATCGGTGTTCGGAGCGAGAGTCTCTCGCCGATGGGCACTGCGGCCACGCAGGACAGCCGAGGGTGACATGCACCTCCTGCTGCTCCGCACTCCCAGCGTCGTCTCCTGTGCCAAGCCCGGGCGTGACGCCCTTCAGCCTCTCGAAGGCGCTGCCCGCCCGGCCCCCGTAGAAGCCACCCCGGGCTCCCCCCTTTGCCTCGCAGCACCATGGTCGCCTCGCGCGTCCGCTCCCACACCCCGTCATCGGTGACCTTTCCTCCGGCCGGTCCCAGGGCTCTGGCCGGAGACCCCAGGATGTTGTCCACCGCGACCGGCAGCTCCTTACCAGGTCCTCAACCCCATCAACGGCCGACGTGAGCTCGTTCCCCGACGTGTTCGTGCAGATGAGGCCGTCGAGCCCGATGAAGCTGACCGTGCGTCTACGTTCGGGCCTCGGACAACGGGCAACGTGTTCGGCAGGGCTGTGGATCCACAGCTCAACCGTGATCATTGATGCGCCGCAGGAATGCGCGCGTGCGCTCATGGTCGGGATCCGTCATGAGCTTCTCGGGCGTACCTTCCTCCAAGATCAACCCGTGGTCGAACATGACGAGCCGGTCCGCGGCCGACCGGGCGAAGCCCATCTCATGGGTGACGACAATCATCGTCAGGCCGTCCTCGACCAGCTCCTTCATCACGGTGACGACCTCGCCGACCATCTCCGGGTCGAGCGCGCTCGTGGGTTCGTCGAAGAGCATCAACTCCGGTTTCATGGCGAGAGCGCGCGCGATGGCGACCCGCTGTTGCTGGCCTCCCGAGAGAACGGAGGGCCTTGAGGACGCCTTGTGCGCGAGACCGACCCGGTCCAACAGGGCCCGCGCCTGCTCTCTGGCCTCAGCCTTCGGCACGCCCAGGACCTTCGTCGGGGCGGCGGCCACATTTTCCAGGGCGGTGAGGTGCGGGAAGAGGTTGAAGCGCTGGAAGACGAAGCCGATGTTGCGTCGACGTTCGGCGATCACCCCGGGTCGCTCCTCGATCAGCTGGTCCTGACCCTCCTTGTATCCCACCCGGCGTCCGTGGACGAGGATCTCTCCCTCGTCGATGCCCTCCAGGTGGTTGAGGCACCTCAGAAACGTCGTCTTGCCCGAGCCGGACGGCCCGACAACGACCACCACCTCACGGGCATGGACGTCCATGGAGACACCGTTCAACACCCGCACGTCACCGAAGGCCTTGACCACCCCACGCGCCGACAGCACCGCCGTGGAATCCGCGGCTCCAGCCGGACCCGGGTGTGCAGCGAAGACACGGTCATGCGGGTCGTTCACCGCTGTTACCCTTCCGATCGCTGCCATGTCAGTGAGCCTCCTTGCCCGTGAGTGCCGGTTCCTTGCTGACGACCTCGTTCTCCCTGGGAGCGAGATCTCCGCGCCCGCCACCGAATCGCTCGCGCAGAGAGGGTCTGGGAGGCGGGACGGTACCGGGGTCGGCGAGTTTGCGCTCGATGAACCGTTGGACGAACGACCAGATCGTCGTCAGAGCGAGGTAATAGCACGCCACGACGAGGAAGATCTCGAACGTCTTGAAGGTGGCCGAGTTGACGGACTGCGCCGTCAGGAACATCTCCTGAAGCCCGATGACCGACAAAAGAGACGTCGACTTCATCATCAGGTTGAACTCATTGCCCAGGGGCGGAATGACGATCCGCATCGCCTGGGGCAGCAGAACGACACGCATGGTCAGCGACGGGGTCATGCCGAGCGCCTGCGCCGCCTCAATCTGCCCCCGGTCGATGGCGTCGAGCGCGGCGCGAATGATCTCGGCCATGTAGGCGGCCTCGTTCACCGCGAGCGTCAGCACGGCCGCCTGTACGACACCGAGAAGAACGAGATCTCCCATCTGGACGTCGCTGAACCGGTAGACGCCGACCGCCGCGAGACCGTTGTAGACGAGCACCAACTGGACGAGCAGGGGTGTGCCCCTGATCAGCCATACGTACGTGCGTCCGCCCCAGCGCAGTGCCGCGAAGCGACTGCGCTGCGCCAGAGCGATGACGAGCCCCAGCAGCACACCAAGCAGCTGCGCGACGACCGAGATGTACACGGTGCGCCAGAGCCCTTCCAGGAAGATGCCCGAAGGGGATATCAGATAGTGCCAGAAGAATGCCCAGTCGAAGCCGGCCACCTGGGCCGAGTCGGCGAGCAAGGACGTGTCAGCCACGTCGTCCTCTCCCTGCTTGTGTTCGGACGGGGTCGGGTCAGTTCACAACCGGGCCCCGGAAGTACGGTGGTCTAGCGGGCCTCACCGGCTGAGCGGGCGGTCGCTAACCGGCAATGTCGTCGGCCGTCAGATTCCACTTCTTAAGGATGGCGGCGTAGCCGCCGCTCTTCTGGACCGCGGCGAACGCCGTCGTCAGCGCGGTGTGCAGAGCGGTGTTGTCCTTACGCGTCGCGGCGCCCACCTTGATGCGGTTGAAGGGCTCTCCGGCGAGTGCGAAGGTGTCCGGCTGCTGCTTCAGTACATATGCGGCGGTCTCAAGGGTCGTCCCGTAGGTATCGACCAGCCCGAGGCGCAGCTGCTGAAGGGCGTCGGTGTCCTTGGTGAACAGCCGGATGTCGACCTTCTGCTTTCCGTCCGCCAGGCACTTCTTCGACTGGTCGGCGAAGTGTTCGGAGACGGTCGTGCCCGTCTGCGCCGCCGCCTTCTTGCCGCACAGGTCGGCCAGGCTCTCGACACCCTTGTCGTTCTTCGCGGACACGACGAGGGTGCTAGAGGCGTACATGTAGGGGACGAAGTCCACGACCTTCTCCCGCTCAGGCTTGATGTAGAGCTGGGTGATGATCGCGTCGCACTGCTTGGCCTGCAGCGCAGGGATGATGCCGTTGAAGGCAGTGTTGGCCCAGTTCGCCTTGACGCCAAGTTGGGCCGCGAGCGCGTCGCCGAGTTCGATCTCGGCGCCGACCGGCTTCTGCGCAGTGTCGTAGAAAGTCAGCGGCGGCGCGCTGATGTCGGAGCAGTAGGTGATCTGCCCGTCCTTCACGAGTGCCCCGGCGGGCAGGTCGACCGCGGGCACGGCTATGGCCGAGCTCGCATCCTCCTGGGAACCGCCGCACCCGGCGAGCAAAGTCGCGGCCGCGACGGCGGCACATGCCGATGAGAGTGCCGTACGACGGACACGACGGAATGATCTTGCCATTGCCAGCCCCCTTCAGGGGTTTCCGTGGTTGCATGACCTCAAAGTCAATGCGATAGTCGATGCCGTTGACTAAGAGGGAAGCTATGGCGGGCACTCCGAAGCTGTCAAGGATCTCCCGTTACGGGGCGGTTAACGACTATCTGCCCCATGGGTGGAGCCTAACCGCCGCATCCGGCTCCAAGGCCGGACCTGTAGCGGGAACCACACGCCACCCTCAGAAGTTCGTGTTGGCGTTGGGGAAGGGAACCATGTCCGTATTCACTGATCGTCAGCTCTCCGCCACGGGCGGCGAGTGGGCCGTAGCGACACCGCACTCGACGGCGAGCGACGTCGCGGCCGATGTGCTTCGTGGCGGCGGCAACGCGGTGGACGCCGCACTCGCGGCCGCCGCCATGCTCACTGTCGTCTACCCCAACCAGTGTTCGGTCGGCGGCGACCTCCTCGCTCTGGTGGGAACCGCTGACGGAGAAGTCCGCTTCGTCAACGCCAGCGGCCGCGCCCCGCAAGCCGTCGACGTCAGTGGCATCACGACGGCGCACCAGAAGATGCCCGTCCTCGGCGCGCTCCCGGTCACGGTCCCCGGCGCGGTGGCTGGTTGGGCCGCGCTCGCCGACATCTGGGGAAGCCGTCCGCTCGCGGCGGCACTCGCTCCTGCCGAGGCAGCCGCCCGTGAAGGCGTCCCCGTCGCCCCCGGCCTGGGCCTTGACCTGCGCAGGGAGCAGCAGAAACTGGCCCGCGACCCTGGCATGCTCGGCGTGTTCTTCGCCGACGGAGATGTCCTGGAGGTCGGCCGGATACTGCGGCAGCCGGCACTCGCCCGGACGCTCGCGTCGATCGCCGCGCAGGGTCCGTCCGCCCTGTACGGCGGCGACGTGGGCGCGAGCCTGGTCAAACTGCTCACCGAGCACGGTTCGGCCATGACGGTAGCGGACCTCGCCGAGCACGAGGTACGACTGTCGGGGACCCACAGCGCGGTGTACGACGGCGTCGAATACCTCTCCAGCGGCGAGAACTCGCAGGGACTGTACTTCCTCCAGGGCCTGCGCGCACTCGACATCGTCCGCACGGCCCGCGGAACGCTCGACCCGATAGGCCGGGACGCCGGTGTGATGGCTTCCGTACTCGCCCGCGCCGCCGCCGACCGCGATCGCTTCTGCTGCGATCCGGAGTGGGAAGTGGGCGCCCCCGCCGAGGAGTTGCTGTCGGACCTGTACGTGCAGCATCTCGCTGAGCAGGCTATGGCGGGCACACCCGTCGAATTGCTCGGACAGCGCAAGGCGTCCGGCGACACCGTCGCCGTCGTCGTGACGGACCGGGACGGTACCTGGGTCTCCCTGATCCAGAGCGTCTTCCACTGCTTCGGTGCCGCGTTGCTCGATCCCGGCACCGGGATCGTCCTGCACAACCGGGGCTCGTCGTTCTCGCTCGACCCTGCGTCGCCGAACCGGCTCCACGGCGGCAAACGCCCCCTGCACACCCTGATGCCCGTACTGGTCCGCGAGGCCGGCGAACTCGTCGCAGCGCACGGCGTCATGGGCGGACGCGCCCAGCCTCAGGTGCACACCCACCTGGCCCTGCGCCTCGCCAGCGGCACCTCCGCGCAGCATGCAGTGTCGGCGCCCCGCTGGGTCCTCGGGGCACTGGAGGCCGGAGTGACGGAGGGCGCCGGTATCGTCCGGGCGGAGCGCAACGTACCGGCGGTCGGCGTCCGCGCGATCGGGGACGCGGGGTTCACCATCGACCTGATCGACGCACACGACGATGGTGTTGGGCACGGACAACTGGTGCGCCGGACGAACTCCGCCGACGGTCCCTGCCTCACAGCAGCCACCGACCCTCGCGCAGACGGCTCTGCCGTCGCGGGCTGACCGGCGACACGGGATGCACCACGATGGAAGGCGACCGATATGAGGAAGGACATATGACAACGAGCAACGCCGGTACGGCCAAGGACACAAGCCGCAGCCGGTTGCCCCGCGGCACACTGAGCCAGGAGATGATCGTCAAGGCCGCCTTCCGGGTCGCCGACTCGTCCGGCATGGACAAACTGACGTTCTCGGCGCTCGGCCGCGAGCTGACCGCTCATCCGACGGCGATCTACCGGCATTTCCGCAACAAGGACGAGCTGTTGCTTGCCCTCATCGACGCCCTGCACGAAGAGGCGCTGGCGAACACACCACCGCCGACGGACGACTGGGCCCACGACCTCATGCAGATCGCGGTCCACACCCATGAGGCGTTCCTTCGGCATCCGCGGGTGGGTGCCCTCGCGGCCGCACGCACCGCACGCCGGGAGAACGAGTTCCGGACCGTGGAACGCAAGCTGGACTGCATGCGCCGCGCGGGCCTCGACGACGACGACGCAGTCCACTACTACCGTGTCTTCGCCGACCTGGTGCTGGCCTACAGCGCCATGGACGCGAGCCTTGCGGCTCTGTCCCCACAGATCCGGGACGCGGATTTCCGGGCGTGGAAAACGGATTACCTCACCCTGCCGCCCGACAAGTTCCCCCACATCGCCCGACTGGCCCCGCGCTTCAGAGCGTTGGACGACCCGGAGAACTTCGTCACCGCCGTCCAGGCAGTCATCGACACGATCCGGGTGCGGGCACGGACATAGGTGAAGGCGCAGGCAAGCAGACATTCATGGCGCCAACACTCGACGGTAACCTCGACAGTGGCGTCCGAGACCTGGCGGGAGACCTTGCCACCCTGTACCGCTCCGGCCAAGACCTGGAGGCCATCGGACGGATCCCCCTGGGTGACGCCCACGGTAACCAGGCCGACGACGTCACTCTCTTCCTCGCCCGGACTCGTGTGGTCCCGGCCGAGTCCATCGCCAACTGGGAGTTCCCGGCCGACGCGGCCACGGTCTCCGAGGCCCAAATGGTCGCCTTCCGGAGGTTGTGCCTGTGGGGACTGAACGAACTGGCCTTCACCACCGCGCTGATCGTCAGCGAACTCGTGACCAACGCCCTCCGCTACGCCAGCGGACCGGTCGGTCTGCGCCTCATCCGGGATGACGTGCTCGTCTGCGAGGTCACGGACCCGCCCAACACCCAGCCCCGCCTCTTTCACACCCGTACGACCGACGAAGGAGGCCGCGGCCTCTTCCACGTCGCCCAGCTGACCGCACGCTGGGGCAGCCGCTGCGGCCAGCACGGCAAAACTATCTGGACCGAACAGCCGTTGACCGAGATCGTCTGAGTGAAGTCTTCGCATCCCGCACCGGAGAGCCGCCACGTTGATCAACCTGTTGGCTCAGCGCTCAAGCCATTCGACCAACACGAACAGGAGTTTGAACTAGGGTCTGTCAATGCTCCCGCAGAATTGAGCACGTTCCGCTCCCGCAGAATTGACCCCCTGGGGTTGGTTCAGTCGCGGTGTGTGCGGTTTTCCTTGGCG
>NZ_JBVJND010000061.1:0-25892 GCF_055583825.1 Streptomyces sp. NPDC104367
CGAGCCCCGATCACCTACGAGATCACCGTCCACCCAACACCAACTACCCTGGCCCGAGCCGCATAGACGTGTTCAAACTCCGGGGTCAAGGCCCGGTGGTCTGTTCGTGCAGGGTGTGGAAGTGGTCGACCTGGGTGGTGACGCGGAGCAGTGTCCAGAGGCGGTCGCGGGTGTCGACCCAGGCTCGGGCCGGGACGGTGTTCGAGGGGGTGCCGTTGCGGCCTCCGATGGATTTGGTCTGGATGCGCAGATGCGGGTGTCGGCTGGGGGCCCAGGATTGGGCCCAGGTGAGTGCCTGCTCGTAATGCTGCAGAGCATCGGCCGCGGTCGGGCCCTTCAGTGGCACTCCGATGGGTTCGAAGGGGTGTCCGCCCGCGGCGGCGGTGAGGTAGCGGCCGCTGGTCCACTTGCGGCGCAGGGTTTCCACCACATGCTCGGGGCGGGTCCATTCTGCCGGGGTCATGAGCGCTCCTTCGGGGGCTGGTTCGCCTGCTGGGCTGCTGCCTGCTTGTGGGCGCGGAACTCCTCGATGGTGAGGTTGTTCAGGCGGGAGCGGGTCTTGTCGGGGCGGTCGACGTAGCCGACGCGGGTGACGTGGGGTTCGATGACGTGGAGTTTCTGGAGCGGGGTGACGACGAGGAGTTGCAGGCCCAGGCGCTGAAACAGGTCGAGGGCGAAGTGGGCGGAGGGGTCGTCACCGCGTCCGAAGGCCTCGTCGATGGTGACGAAGTGGAAGGTCTTCGGTTTGGGAGCGGTGGGGTCGATGCGGAACTGGTAGGCGAGGGAAGCCGCGAGGATGGTGTAAGCGAGTTTCTCCTTCTGGCCGCCGGACTTACCGCCGGAGTCGGAGTGGACCTCGTACTCGGCGCCGTCCTCGCGGTTGAGCTCGCTGGCGGAGAAGACGAACCAGCGCCGCACGTCGGTGACCCGGGAGGTCCACTCCTTGTCGAGGCGGGTGTGCT
Organism: Streptomyces sp. NPDC104367; assembly: GCF_055583825.1. NCBI lineage: Bacteria > Bacillati > Actinomycetota > Actinomycetes > Kitasatosporales > Streptomycetaceae > Streptomyces > Streptomyces sp. NPDC104367. The sequence continues at coordinate 963 of NZ_JBVJND010000061.1, forward strand.
CCGGGCGGCCCTTGAAGCGGTCGAGGAGCGCCTTGACCTGGAGGAACTTCTCTTCGGTGTACACGTCATCGGTGTCGTTCGAGAGTGTTTCGCTGGTGCAGGCGCGCAGGTCGTGCTGGAACTCGCGGACCTCCTTGTTCGGCGTGGGGGCGGCGTTGAGCCGGATGTAGCGGCCCGGGTTGTAGTCGATGCCGCCCAGCGACGTGTTGATCACATCGATACGTTCGCGGATCTGCTGCTCCTGAGCGCCGAGACGGGCCTGGAACGAAGCGATGTCGCGGACGACATTGGTGCGCAGGTACAGGAGGAACTGCTCCTCGAACCGGGGCAGGTCCTCGTCGGTGAGCCGGCTGTGCAACGCGCGGTAGCCGTCGGCGGATTCGACTGTGTTGTCCAGCTCGGCGGTGTGGACCGGGTACCTGCCGCGGAAGGCGGTCATCAGCGCCGCCGCCTGGCTGCCGACGTGGCGCAGGGCGTCGTGGCGGCTGCCGCTGCTGCGCAGCAGACGTGCTTCGGCACGGCGCTCGGCGTCGTCCAGCATCTCCAGGAGTTTGTGCTCGTCGCTGCCGGCTGCGGGCAGGAACTTCCTCAGGGGTTCCTCGTGCTCCGCCATGCCGTCGAGGTCGCACTGCGCGAGGAACGTGGTGGTCCTGCCCAGCAGGCCGGCGGTGTGCCGGACGTCTCGGCGTAGACCGCCCAGCTCCTCCTGCCCCGTGGTGAACGTCTTGCTGCTCTGTACGATCTCGTCCTCGGTCCGCCGGAGCTGTGCGGTGAGCTTGTCCAGACCGGCTTCTGCTTCCAGGACGCTCTTCTGCTGCTCGAACTGCTCGATGTCCGCGACGGTGCCCCGCCAGTCGAGTTCCGCATAGGTGTCGACGCTGGCCAGCAGGGTGAGGGCGGCACTGGTTCCGGCGCGGGCCCGCTGCTGCTTCTCGAGTTCCCGGGTGGCTGCGGTGATGTCGGCGCTTTCGCGGGTGAGGCGGGTGGCCTCGGCGAGGAGGGCGTCGAGCTTGGCCTGGTTGCTCCAGCCCAGCACCCAGTTGCGTCGGTCGTCGATGCGGTAGGCGTCGTTCTTCTCGTGGCGGCCTCCGCCGCCCTTGACAAGACCCTGCCGGGTGACAGCGGGCCTGGTGGCGCGAGTGAACGCCTCCAGGTCTTCGGCGCACAGGTAGTCGGCACGCGAGCGCAGCCGCGCGGCGAGCCAGTCGCGGGCCCAGATGTCGGACTTGAGCTGCAGTTTGCCGCTCAGCAGGGCGGGGTCGTCCGGCAGCGTGGTGATGGGTGTGTGGGCGGGGACCTGGTAGTAGACCAGTCTGAGGCCCAGGTGACGGCCGTTGACCCAGGCCGAGACGGTGTCGTAGTGGGCGTGGGGGACCAGCAGGGACAGGGCGAACCCGTGCAGTACGCGCTCGGCGGCGCCGGCCCACTCGGCTTCGTCGTCGCGGACCTGGATCAGCTCGCCGGCGAACGGCAGGACCTCGTCCAAGACACCCGCGGCGGTGGCGAGTTCGCGGCGCAGGGCCAGCAACTCGGCGGGGATGCTCGAGCGCTGCTGCTGCAGGCTGCTGATCTCGCGCCGCAGCGCTTCGGTCGCGAGGGTGTTGCCGTGGCGCGCGACGGCGAGATCGTCGAGTTTCCCGCGGGCCTGCTGCTCTTGCTCCTCGGCCCGGGAGCGGGCGGTGGAGATCTGGTCGGTCCGCTCACGGAAGGAGGCGGCGTCGGGGACGGGATCCATGCCGGCCTGCGTGAGCCAGGTGCCGTACTCGGTGGCGCGCTTGCGGCGCCGTTCGCGTTCGCGGCCGAGCTCTTCGATCCGGCCGGTCAGGGAGATGAGCTTCTCCCCGCCGACGCCGTCGATACGGCGCCGCAGGCCGTCGGCCGTCCCGCGCAGCTGTTCCAGCTGCCCCTCGCGGGTGGACTGCAGTTCCTCCAGGTCCGCCGCACCGGACATCAGCGCGGTGTGACGTGTCGTGAGAAGCCGGTGGCGGTGCTGGGCGAAGAACGCGGGGACGGCGCTGCGGCGCTTGTCCAGGGTGGTGATCTCTCCCTGGACGGTGTCGTACCGGTCGCATGCCGTCACGATCGGTGTCAGGTCCTCGATCATCCGACGGGCCCGGACGACTTCGTTGTGGCTGGCGGTGAGCGCGTCGAAGTGGGCGACGATCTTGTCGACGGCCGTCTTCGCGTCGAACGGCTCCAGCATCCGCTCGCGGACGAACTCGTCCAGGCTGCCCACGGCCTTCATCGACACCGTCTGGTGGAACAGGTCCAGGGCCTGCGGGCTGGGGATGCCCAGGCCTCTCAGCAGTGCCTTGCCGTACTGGGTGTATGTGCTGCCGTGGATGGTGGCCCCGCGCTGTTTCAGCTGCCGGCGCAGGTCGGTGATGTCGGTGCCGAAGCCGGTGAAGTCGGTGTCGACGGACAGTGGTGCCTCGGCGGTGAGGTAGAACCGCTCGGGCTGCCCGGTGCTGGTCGGGGATGTCCAGTAGAAGACCTGGGCGAGCGTGAGGTGGGTGCCGAGGACGTAGTTGGCGAAGACGCCCAGGATCACGCTGTAGGACGTGTGGTCGCGCAGCCCCACGGGGCGGGTGGTGTCGGAGGCCTCGACGCGCTCGTTCTTGTGATGGCCGAGGACGTAGGACCGCAGGTCGCGCTCCTTGGCGTCGGCGCCCGCCGCTTTGTTGTAAGCGATCTTGTGGGCGGGCAGAAGCAGCGTGGTGAGCGCGTCGACGAGGGTGGACTTGCCCGATCCCACGCCCCCGGTGAGCAAGGCGCAGTGCCCGTCGATGGTGAAGGTGCAGGTGGTACGGTGAAAGGTGCCCCAGTTGAGCACTTCCAGACGGGCGAGCCGGTAACCGGGGCCGACGCCGGACGTGCCGGCCGGCTCTGCGGGCGTTGCCTGCCGGGGGATGAACGCTGCCGGGTCGGTGGTGAGGGTCATGTGTCGTCCTTGGCCGTGGTGGAGGCAGCGTCGCGGTAGGTGGCGAGGAGGTCGTTGAAGTCGTTGAGGGCCTGGGCGTCGACCAGGGCCTTGATGTGGCGGCGGACCTCGTAGGCGCCGGTCTGTTTCGTCTGGCGCAGTGCCTTGAGGTCGACGAGCTTCTTGATGTGGGCGTCGATCTGGTCGACGAGCTGGGCTTCGTTGCTGCGTGGCGGGAGGAAGCCGCGGACCATCTCGACCAGGTCGTCACGGGTGAGTACCAGGCGCGGGTCGGCGGAGTCGGCGTCGCTGTCCGCGAGCCGTCCGCGCAGCAGGACGAGCATCAGGCTGACGGGGAACGAGAGCCGGTGGCGGGTGACCAGCCGCGGCACCGGGACGCCGTCGTCACGGGAATCGAGCTCCTGCTGCCGGACGTAGGCGTAGCCCTCGGCGCGGTCGATGACGATGTCGAGGCCGATCACGCCGAGGTAGTCGCCGATCGCCGCCTGCTGGCTGACGATCTGCTCCCAGACGGCAGGGGCGTCGCTCTGGTAGAGCACGCCCGCTTTCAGCAGGTGGACCACGGGGACGGTCAGGGGGTCGCTCACTGATGCTCCGTCTTTCCGGCGGCGGTGCCGCCTTCGTCGCGTACGAACGTCACGTGCGGCACTCTCGCCTGCGTGTGCCCGGGCACGTGGACGCGCGGGTAGACCAGGAGGTCGGTGCGGTCCGGGTCCACGATCATGTCCAGGCCGGGGTGCTCCACCTGGAAGTAGGCGAGCAGTTCCGCGAGCCCCAGGGCCAGCGGGTGGTCGTCGACGATGGCGGCCAGGTTCGCCTGGCCGCTCGGGCTTGCGGCGACCGCCTCCAGGACATGGCCGGTCAGCGCCTCGGTGCCGACGTGGACGCCGGAGAAAAGCTCGGAGATGTCCACTTCCGCGTCCTCGGATTCATCCACCGCGGCGGTGTCCAGCTCGATGCGTTCGACGGGCATGTACAGCCGTCGCTCCATCGGCAGCGTCAGATCCGCCTTGGGTACGTCCAGCGTCATGCCGGGCAGGTCGGCTCGGCCTTCCAGGGCGGTGACGTGACGCTGGATGGAGCGCACCAGCGCCAGTACGCGGCGGTCCTCCGCTCGGCTGCGGTCGACCAGGAAGCGGCGCAGTTGCTCGGTCAGCTGCCGGACTGTGTCCTGGGTGTTCTCGGCTGCCTCCAACCAGGCGAAGGGGATCTGCAGCAGGCTCTGGTTGGTCCTGCCGTCCAGTTGCGGCAGCTGGTTGACCTGTTGCAGCAGCTCCCGCAGTTCCTGCTGGCGGCGGGGGGAGAGGAGGTAGTCGAAGAACGCCTGGAAACTCTGTCCCTGATCGGACCGGGCGATCTCGTCGCGGTCCAGCAGGAACGCGGCCAGTTGCTCTCCCTTCCCGCCCTCGGCGGTGGCGACCTGGTGGCGCAGCCGTACGTCCAGTTCCCGAAGATTCGCCTCCACTTCGCGGAAGTCCCGCAGGAGTTCGACCGCGGTGCTCTCCACCTGCTGGTAGCGGTCCAGCAGAGCGAGCGGGGACAGCATGTCGACCTCACCGGCGCGCAGCCGGGCGATCTGGGCGTCGATCGCGTCACGCTCCCGGCGCAGTTCGTCGATGCGTGTCTGCGGATCGGTCTCCGTTCCGAACGCCATCTGCCGCAGGAGCGCGACGATGGTGTTCAGGCGGGACTCGGTTCCGATGAACGAACGTGCGGGCAGGTCCCGCACCCAGGCCACGGCCTTCTCGAGTGCCGCAGTTGCGTCGAAGTGCGCCTCGTCCTCCCCAGGCGGGTAGTACTTGCGCAGCCAGCCGTTCTTCGTCCACTCCGCCAGATAGGCGTCGGCAGGCCGGGGAAACGAGCCGGGCTTTTCCTCGTTGAGGAGGTAGAGCCGGTCGTCCAGCCGGGACTCCAGCACGGTCTCCGGCACACCGCGCGCGTTTTCGTCGACGAACACCGTGCCGCAGAACGACAGCACCAAAGCGGCATTGTCCGCGCGCAGCAGCACCCACGCCGGATGACGCATGAGTTCTGTGACCTGGTCGAAATCCACACAACCCCCCGATCGCATGCAAAGTCTGTCCTGCCCCGGGCACAGCAGGTGACGTCACTCTAGAAACCGGCACTGACAAAACCCGGAAAAACGAATGAATTTGCGAATTCGGCGGGAAAGCCCCGTACTCGGGCGTTGACGTTGCGCGGGCATCATGCGGCGACGCGGTGTCGGGCGAGCTTGTCCAGCATGACCTGGTTGGCCTCCCACCCGTCAGGGAACTTCGCGCGCACGGAAAGGTGCACCGGGTCGGTGGACGGGTGGCTGTCGAGGAGGTCGGTGATTCCTTCGCGGGCGACGACGATGCATGCCTGCCGGTGGCGGGAGGCGAGGACGCACAGCCGCCCGGCCTCCAGATGGAAGGCCGTGGCGTCCCGGCGGCCGGACAACGGGTGCACGACGATGACGACTTCGAACTCGCGGCCCTGCAACCGGTTCGCAGTGTCCACCGCCACGCCCCGCGCGGCGGGGTTTCCGGTCCGGGCGAGCGCGGCCCGGACCAGGTCGGCCTGGTCGCGGTGGGCGACGCCGATGGCGATGTGACCGGCGTCCAGGGGCCGTCCGTCCGGGTAGCGCTCGCAGGTGGCGATCGCTCCGCGGATCAGCAGCCGGGCGGCGAGATCGGCGGCGGTTCGGAGAGTCTCGGTGTCGGTGCGCGGTACGTGTCGGCGGGGCAGTTCGTGCAGGGCCCAGCCGGTGGTGAACGCCTTGGCGAGGGTCTCGTCCAGGTCGGTGCGGGCGAACCCGGTGGTGCTGAACTCCAGGGCGCGGGTGGCCTCTTCGGTGCCGGCGGTGAAGCGGTTGAAGGGGTAGAACGCCTGGGCGATGGTCGGTGCGGCCGAGGCGGGCAGGCGCCAGGACACCGGCAGCCGGTGCACGGGGATACCGGGGTTGTGTTCCAGCATCACGCTGACGCCGTTCTGCGTCGGGTCGTGCGGCAGCCCGATCCAGCGCTCGGTGCCGACGATTGTGAACGGGTCCAGCTGGCCCGGGTCGCCGACGAACAGACCGCGGTCGAAGTGCTCGACGATCTGCAGCAGCATGTCCGAGCGCATCTGGTAGGCCTCGTCCAGGATTGCCCAGCCGAACGTGGTGGTGTCACGGACGGTGGCCCACTTGGCGGCGGTGCCGACGACGATCCGGCAGCCGGCCAGATCGGCCAGGGTGCGCCCGATCGTGATGTTCGTCAGCTCGCTCAGGGCCTGCGGCGGGCTGTAGGTGCTTGCGCTCAGACGGCCGAGGGGAAGGTCGGGATGCTTCTCGGCGAGCCGCTCGATCAGGTCGTCGACCTGGTTGTTGGTCTGGGCGACGATGATCGGGCGTTCGCCGCCCGCCGTGAGTTCCTGGGCGGCGTCGACCACCAGGGTGCTCTTGCCGGCGCCCGGCGGGGAGTCGACGACGACGGCCCTGTGCCGGGAGTCGGCCAGGTCGGCCAGGATCGCTGCGGTGGCCGCGCCCGCAGCCGCGGACGCGTCGAACGCGGTGGTGTCGTCAGTCGTCATTGCCCCACTCCTCTGCGGCGGCGTCCTCGGGTACGGCGGATTCGATGTCCGGCCCGTCCGGGCCGGCGCTGTGCGTCCACGGGGTGTGATCGGACGCCGGGAATCGTGGCTCCGGGCGCCACCCCGGGTCGGGCAAGTAGTCGATGCTCTGGTCGAGCTCCGGCACTGTGCCCGGCTTCGGGGCGACAGAGCGCCCCATTCCGCCCGTGACCTCCACCACGACCAGCGTGGCGTCCCCGTCGGGGAGGACGGAGACGATCACGGCCTTGTGACCGGCCGGCATGGACGGGCTGATCAGCCTCGTGTCGGCGGCCAGCCGCACGGGATCCTCGGTGCGGACGGTGACCCGCGGTCGTGGCACCCGCCTGTTCTTTGCCGTGGTGACCGTCCGGCCGGATTCGGTCTCCACGACCGTCCCGGCGAACGCCTCCCCGGCGCTGCGCCGGTCCGCCCGCACGAACCGGTCGTCGAACGCCGTCTCGGACTCGAAGTCGGCCAGCGCGCGTTCCAGTCGGCTCAGCCTCCGGGCCGCGCTGATCGCGGTGTCCCGCTTGCGCTGCGGAAGGCCCCCGGCGTCCCGGTCATCGGAGTAGCGGGTGAAGGCCGCGCAATCGCGTTCGAAGCGCCTGGCGGTCTGCGGCGCCTCGCGCACGGACCGCAGAAGCGATATGGCCTCCCACACCATGCGCCAGGTGGGCTGGATCTGCCCCGCGATCAGCTCCCGCAGGTCGGACTCGGCGGTGGCCAGCGCACGCGGGTCACCGAGGGCGCGGGCTGTGTCGAACCGTCTGATCGCCGGCGCCAGGTCGCGGTTGTCGAACTCGGGGGAGGTCGTCGGGCCCGCTGGCGGGCACACGTCCGGGTTCTCCGCCTCGGCGATGGCCTGCTCGACGCTCAAGCCCGCCGGGGGAGAGATCCAGGCCATCAGGGAGGCGAGGTTCTGGTCCTCCAGCGTGCTCTGGCCGGTCGCCCAGTGCTCGGTGAGCATCCCCGTGACGGGCAGCAGAAGGGAGGTGCCTGCCTGCTCGGCCCTGTCGACCAGGAACGTCAGCCACATGCCGAACTCGGGGACGACATCCGGCACCGCGTGAGGACCGGACGTCGAGCGGAAGCGGCACATGCGTCCCAGATCGGCCAGGGCCTTGACGCCGCCGGGGTTGGGCACCAGGACCTGCGGAGCGTCGGTGTACAGGGAACGCTCGTCTTCACCGCGGCGGTTGTGACGGAAGGAATCGATGTAGTCCACCACGATCCGGCCGAGACCGGCGGCGAACGCGAACCGCTGGTCCCGGTTGCGGGGCTGCGACACGACCAGCAGCGTCCCGGTCCTCCTGGAGGAGCCGACCATCGCGGCCAAGGGCGCCCCGGCCTCTCCGGCCATGGCCAGCGGGACGATCACCAGCGGCCGGCCTGACAGACGCCGGTGCCGGTACTCGGTCAGCGGCACCGCCCGCATCGACTCCATCGCCTGCACATTCGCCAACGCCGACAGTATGCTCACGCCGCACCTCCGAGACCTTCCAGTTCGGCGCGCAGCCGTGCTGCGTGCCGCAGGGCGTCGGCCATCTCGGACTGTGCCTCGCTGGGCTGCAGTTCGCCGTGGGCCAGCCCCATCACCATGGTCGTGGTGTCGATACCGCCGAACTGCTCGCGCACCACCGGCCCGAGGACATCCAGCGAGGCCTCCGCGCGGGCACGGCTGCGGCAGTAGAACGCCATCTCGCAGTGGTTCAGGCAGTCCGGACGGTAGGTCACCAGGACCCGATCCAGCGATGCGGCCAGTTCCCCGGCCGGGCGCCGGGGCCGTTGCTCCTCATCCAGGTCGAGATCGAAGGTGAGGCCCTCGGGCACCAGGTCCACCAGGTCGCCGATGCGCTCGATGCGCGACAGCTGGCGGCTCAGCGCGGCCACCTGCTTGCGGGCATCGACGAACGCCGCGGTCGGCCGGTTGGTGAAGTCCTTCGGCGCGACCAGCACGACCGTGTCGGACACGGCCTGCCCGTCGATACCGGCCCGCGCGAGCAGGTCACGCAGCGCGATGATGTACGCGCACGCCTGCGTGGTCGCCGCCCGCACCTGCGTGGGATCGGCCTGCCCGTCGAGGATCGGGAAGCTCTTGATCTCTACGATGTGAAAGCGCCCGTCGACACGGAACGCCACCAGGTCCGGCTCCAGGAACGCATCGTGCCCGCCGACCCGCAGGCGCAGCATCGGATGGTCGAACAAGGTGCCGTCACCGTCACCCCGGGCAGCCTGCAGCAGCACCTGTGCGGTGCGGTCGTGGCGCACCGCGGCGCGGCCGTCGCCGCCGACGTTGTTCAGGTCCTCGTACCCCACCTCCGGCAGCGTCAGCTGCAGGGTCTCGCGCAGGACCCGCACCAGTTCCGCGCAGCCGTTGTCCTTCACCATCGTCTCGAAGGCGTTTCCGCGCGCGAGGGCGAAGACGGACTGGCCGAAGGGCGAGGGGTGGCCGGCGTGCGCGGCGATTGCGGCCTTGTCAGAGCCGGAGGCGTCGAGCAGTGCCCGCAGTGTGCAGCGCGGGTTGTTCTGCAGGGCCGCCAGCGACCGGGCGTTGTAGTCCAGGCGCTTCGCGGATCCGCGAAGCGCGGCGAGGCGTTCGTCGACTGGTGCATTCACGGTCTCGTAGATCCTTGCGGGGGAGAAGGGACTGCTGAGCGTCAGGGGTCAGGCCCGGGCCGTCCGCAGGTACGTCACGCCCTGCGCGGGCGCGCCGAACAACTGCTGGTCGTCCTTGAGCGACTTGCGTGCCCGCCGTGCGGCCTCCGCCCGGGCGGCGCGGTCGGCGTCGGCATGCACGTCCAGCTCGGCCCCGGCGGCGTCGATCACCTGCTGCGGGTCCATCGCGCCCTCGTGACCGGCCACGCTCCTCGGCAGGGCGTCGGGGATGTTCACCGCGAAGCGCCACAGCAGCCGCAGCGCCTCCGGACCGGGCCCGTCGGCTGTGGACTCGGCCGAGGTGCGCACGGCCTCGGCGATGCGGATCGCGCCGGTGAGGAAGTCCACGCGCGGTGACAGCGGGCCGATCATTCGCTGATCCAGCGTCCAGGTGCTGATGGTGATGAGCGCCCGCACCGGCGTCAGCAGGTCGTGCGCCAGTGCCGGGCACAGGTAGTACGGCCGGGCGCCGGGGCTGGACCGGTAGGAGCGCTCCTCGTCCCGGCGCAGGCTGGAGAGCTTGGACGCGGACAGCTCGCCCGGGAAGAACGCCTCGTGCACGCCGACGATCAGTTTGGGGGCGGCCGGGGTCCCGAGCAGCATCAGGGCACGGTGGACGTGCTCGCGCGCCGGGAGCTGTGACCCCCGCGCGGCCGGAGTCGCTGCCGGTACGGGGTGAGGCGGGGTGGTGGCCGGTTCGTCGGCGTCGACGAGGGCGTCCCAGGCCCGCTCGGCGCGGCGCAGTTGCATCCGCAGCTCGCCGGCGCGCTCGGTGTCACCGGCTGCGGAAGCGTCGCGAATCGCGCGGCGCAGGGTGCTGATGCTCTTCTCCAAGGCGTCCAGCGGATCACTCATGCCCCAGACGTTACCAGAGTTCCAGAGTTTTCCAGACTTCTTCCCGAGATTCGGTGTACAGTCGGCGCCACCGAACCTCCGGCCGTAGCGGCGCAGCCCGCGTCGCCCCGCAGACCGTTCCCCTGGAGGCACCCCGTGACGGGACGCGTGTTCCACACCTCCGACTGGCACCTGGGCCGCCAGATCGGCCGCTACCGGCGTGATACCGAAGTCGACGCCGTCCTGGACGAGATCATCGACATCGCCGCCGATTTCGCCCCCGACCTGATCGTGCACAGCGGCGACCTGTTCGACAGCTCCCGACCGGGCCTGGACGACCTGCGCCGTGCGGCGCAGGTACTGCGCCGCCTCGGCGAGATCGCGCCCGTGGTCGTCGTCGCCGGCAACCACGACACCACCTACGTCCTGGCGTTCCTGAAGTTCATGCTGAGCGACATGGGAACCCGCGAAGGGGACGAGGCCAGGGTCCGCTTCGCCACCGACGCCCGCCCCGACGGGCTGCTCGTGGCCGAATACCCCACCAGAGGCGGGGAGCTGACACTGCGCATCGGCGCGCTGCCGTACCTGCACCCCAACCGGTTCACCTACGACTTCGCCGACCCCGGCATGACAACCGCGGCCTACACCGAGCGGATACGCATCGTCCAGGCCGACGTGTACCGCCGCCTGGCCGCGGGCCGCGGCGCACGGGACGTCCTGATCTTCGCCGCCCACCTGTTCGTCGAGGGGGCCACCCCTTCCCACTCGGAGCGGAAGATCTCCCTCGCCGCCGAGTACGCAGCCGCCGCCGCTGACCTGCCTGAGGTCGCCTACGGCGCCCTCGGCCACATCCACAAGCAGCAGTCTGTCGGCCGTGCCGGCTTCCCGGCCCATTACGCGGGCAGCCCGCTGCAGATGGACTTCGGCGAGAGGGGCGACACCAAGGGCGTGGTGCTGGCCGAGGTCGGCCCGGGCATCGAGCCCCGCATCGACTTCGTGCCGCTGACCGCCGGCCGCCGTCTGATCCGGCTGGAAGGCACCTTGGAAGAGATCACGCAACGCGCCAGCCGTGTCGGAGACGCCTGGGTGAAGGCGGTGGTGAACGTGGAGGTCTCCAACCCCTTCCTGCCGGACACCCTCGCCAAGATGATGCCGCAGGCGACGCTCGTCGACATCGACGAACGCCGCACCGGGGCAGCCGACCGTGTACTGGACCGGGAGGCCTCCACCGGAGAACTCCCCGATGTCGAAGACCTGTTGCGCGACTACCTGCCCGGCCGCGGCACCACCGGCCTGGCCCTGGACCGTGCCATGGCCGCCCTCGCCCATCTGCAGGCCGAACCTGACCCCGACGATCCCGCCCCGTGCTGCGAGGAGAATCTGCTGACCGCGGCCATCGCCGGCCAACCCCTCGACACCATCGACCGCTCAGGCCTGCTGCCCGGCATCGACACTCCCGGAGCGAAGACAACGCGATGAAACCCCTGACACTGTCCATCATCGGACTCCGCAGCTACCCCACCCCGGTCACCGTCGACTTCACCGGCAAGAACCTGGTCGCCGCCCTCGGCAACACCGGCGCCGGCAAGAGCAGCATGCTCGACGCCATCGTCTTCGCCCTGTTCCGCAAAAGCTCCTGGGACGCCAAGGAACCCCGGCAACTCATCGCCGACGGCGCGCAGGCCATGAGCGTCGAACTCACCTTCCTGCACAACGGACAACGCTGGCACATCCATCGCACCATGCACGCCACCAACCCGAACGCAGCCCGGCACCATCTGAAGAACCTCGACACCGGAGAGGAGATCGACGGCGCCAACGACGTCGACCCCCGCATCAAGGCGATCCTGCAGATGGGCTACGACACGTTCCTGCGTGTCGGGCTGCTCCCGCAAGGCAAGTTCGACCGTCTCCTTGTCGCCGCCCCCAAGGAACGGAGCGCGCGGCTGAGAGAACTCTTCGGTGCCGAGTCCCTGGAGTCGGTCCAGCAGATGGCCGCCCGCCGTCGAGAGGCGCTCAAGGACCTGCTGGTCGACGCTCGGGCCAAACGCGAATCCATGCCGGCCGACCCCGAGCGGGCCGCCGAGGAAGCCGGCGCCGCCGCCGACGCGGCCGAAGCCCGCGCCGAACGCCTCAGCACCGCCGTCGACCGCATCACCGGGCTGCAGAAAGAAATCTCCGAAGCCCGGACCGCCGCCGAAAAGACGGCCGCCGCCAGAACGACCCTGTCGGCGCGCACGGTGACCGGCGCAGACACCGCCCTCGACGCACTCGAAGCCGTTGCCGCCGACATCGCCGCACGACGCGACGCTCTGGACGACCGCGACGCCCAAGCCCGAGCCCAGGAAAGCGAACTGACCGACGCGATCACCGCAGCAGAGGCGGAAGGAGAAGGCCCAAGCGACCTCACCAAAGCCGCAGTGATCCTCCAGACCCTCGCGGAGCACGCCACGGAACACCGCAGCGAGCGCGACCGGATCGCCGAACTCACCGGACAACTCGCAGGCGAACGCGAGGACATCACCACGACCGAAGCGGACCTGGCCGAGCGCGTCGCACACACGAAACCGCTCGCAGAGGCAGCCCGCGCCGCTTCGCAGGCGAGCAGAGAGATCCGCATCCGCGCCTCCACCGCCCGCACCGCGCTGACCACAGTCCTCTCGACGGCCCGCCGCGTCGCCGACACCGCGAGCGCCGAGGCCACCGCCGTGAGCGAACACCGGTCCGCTCGGGACGACCTCGGTCCGCTGGAAACGGCAACAGCCGCCGCCGACAAAGCCCTCGCCGCCGCCGAGAAACATCTGGAAGCACACCGACTGCGCAACAGGGCCGCCGCGGTCGCCGCCGAACTGCAGCCGGGCGACGACTGCCTCGTATGCCACCGCCAACTCCCGGCCGACTTCGCACCCGCCTCCACCACCGATACCGCCGAGCTGACCACGGCGAAAACACAGCTCGACGAGGCGAAGGCCGTACGAGAGGAGGCCGTGGAACGGCTCGCCGAAGCCCGCGCCACCGTGACCGAGGCCGAGAAGACGGTCCTCGCACGCCAGAAAGACCACCGGGACACACAGCAAAAGGCACGCAAGGCCATCGCGGAAGCAGTGAGCGCGTTCGAAGACCTTGAGTCCCTGGCCGCCGGAACCGGCCGAGGCTTCGAGGCGGAACCAGCTTCGGCGACACTGACCGCGGCCACCACGGCCCTGGCGACCCCGACCACCGACGGTGCCGCACAACTGCAGGAGCGCCCCGAGCAGAACACCGCACCCATCACCGACGCCATCGCCGCGTGCGAACAGACAGCCGATGACCACGCCGAGAACCTGAAAACCGAAGAGCATCGCCTCACCGCCCGCCTCGAGGCAGAGCACAAGGCGCTGGAAAGGCGCAAGGAAGCACACCGCCGCGCCGTCGACGACGCGGCGACAGCCTCCAAGAGGCACGCCCGCGCCGCGGCCAGGACCACCGCCGACCTCCACGCGCTTCCCACCCGCATCCGGGCGATACTGCCGGACGAGGCCATCGACGTCACCGCCGACGAGACATCCGCTGCCGCCGCTGCGGTCGCCACCCGGCAGGCCGAAACCCAAGAACTGCTCGACCGGAGAGAAGCGGCCCGAGCGGAGAAGACCTCTGTACTCGCCCAGCAGCGCGCCCTCGACCAGGAGGCCCGCACCGGCCTGGAACGCCCGCTGAACGAACTGCGAGGCAACCTGGACGCCTGGGCCCATGCCGCAACCCAGGCGGTTGCCCACCTCGACGACGCCAGCAACCACCGGATGCCCCAGGCCCCCACCGAGCCGGGAATCGCCGAAGTCCGGCAATTCGTCGTGGAACTGTCCGCGGTCACCCTGATGCTGGACGACCAACTCACCGAACGCGCCACCACCGCCACCGAACGCGCGAACACCGCGGCGACTAGCCTCGGCGAGCATGCCGCCGCGCTCTGCGACGTCGAGGACTTCGCCTCCGCAGCCGACCTGACAGCTCCATCGGCACTGCATCCCCTCGTCACCGCGGCTGCACACGCCAACAGAGAGATCGAAGAGCAGCGCCAGAAACAGCAGAAGGCGCTGGACACGATCAAACCGGCCGCCGACCTGGACTTCGCCATAGCCGCCGGCAAAGCCCGCTACGAGGCACTGGAGGTGCTACGCACCGAACTGGTCGATGCCAAGTTCCTGGGCCATCTCACCACCCTGCGCACTCACGCACTGCTTGGCGTGGCCAGCGACCTGCTCCAGCACATGACCGAGGGACGATTCGGCTTCGCCGACACCTTCGACATCGTCAGCCGCAGCTCCGGAGTCAACCACCACCCGAATCGGCTGTCCGGCGGTGAGAAGTTCCTGGCGTCGCTCGCCCTGGCCCTGGCGCTCGCCGAACTGCACTCCCGCAACGGGTCGAGCCTCGGCTCGCTGTTCCTCGACGAGGGCTTCGCAGCCCTCGACACCACCACACTCGACTCGACCCTCGACGTACTGCGCGTCCAGGCCGGAGGCAACCGCCTCGTCATGGTGATCAGCCATCTGCACGCCGTCGCCGAAGCGGTCGACGAGGTCCTGTGGGTGGAGCGGACCCCTGCCGGGTCCTCCGCACACTGGCTGACGTCAGCCGAACGAGACGACCTGGTGCAAGCTGATCTGGCCAGCGGCCTACAGGAACTCGCGCGGTAGCGGCGCTGGCGAGTCAGGCGAGATGGTGGTCTCACCGGGCAGCGGGCCGGGCGCGGACGGCCACACGGCGCTGGCCCGGGTTGGTGCGAAGACGGGTCCCGACGAGGAGCGGGTTCTCGCCTGGGTGCGGACTGGGTGGGGCGGTGCTGTTCCCGGCGAAGGAGCGCTGGGCCCTGTGGGCCGGGCCAGCGACGGTGCGGGCGGGCTTGACGGAGCTCCAGGCGCGGGCGGTTATGGGCCGGGGTGAACAGCCTGGACGCCGGTGCCCGCGTACGCCTTCGGCGTCAAGGTGAGCAGAAACCGGCCGCTCGGATGGGCGGCCGACGGCCGGGCGGCGTGGATGGCGTGGACGGCGGCCCAGGAGTGCCCGAAGCGCAGCAGTTCGGTGGCGGTGACTGCGGCGTCGGTATCGAATGCCTCGATTCGGATGAACCGCAGTCCCTTGATGTAGCTGAGCAGCCCAGGCCGCTCGGTGTCGCCGGCCGTCAGCGACAGCACCGGCGCGTACAGATCGCCGAGCCCGCCGGATGCCTGGACATAGAACGCGGCGACCGCCTCATTGAGGGGGTCCTTCGGGTCATATAGAGCAACGGCGGTGGTGTGATCCAGGACAACCGCGATCGCCGCCACTACGCGATCGCCCGCGGACCGGGCGAGGCGGCGCCCAGGCGCTCCAGCAGAGCCCGGGCCTTTGCCTCCGCCTCCGGGCTCGGCGCGCTGCCGAGGGCGGAGGCGAGCTCGGCGCGGGCCAGCTCGGCGCGCTCGGCGTATTCGGCCTGCGTGGGCGTGCTCTGTGCCAGCTCCTCGACCAGGCTGCGGATGGTCGTGCCGTGCTCGGCCGCCAACCGCGCCAGCCGGTCCCGTGCGGCCGCGCTCACCTTGATGCTCGTCTCGTCTGCTGCCATATCCCGAACTGTACCGCGTTCCTCTACTGGTGGTAGAGGAGCTGTGACGGGAGTACCCGCATCACCATCCGCAACAAATCTTGTGCGGGCCGGGCGGTGGTGTGGGTTGGCTCAGCGGGTGGCGAGGCGTTTCCAGAGCAGGTCGTGGTCGGCGGGTGCGAGGCGAGGCAGTTGGAGGCGGCCGGCGAGTTGGTGGAGGAAGGCGCTCTGCTGTGTGCGTGTCGGGGGGTGCGGGGGCAGGCGGTCAAGAGCCGCGGCGAGGGTGAGGGTCTCGGGGTAGGTGATCAGTTCGCGGCAGGTCAGGGCGGGAGAGGCCGGGCCTGGTGACATGCGGGGGTTGGCGGCGGTAAGCCGGTGCAGGCGTGTGTGCCAGCGTTCGTGTACGTGCTGATGGTGGTCGTACCAGCGTGTCGTGATCGTCGATGCCCAGCTCAGGGAGACCGGTGTCGCCGGGCGCCGCGCGCGAAGGTGGGCTTGGGTGAGTTCGGGGACGGCTCGGATGTCGAGGGGCGCGGGATGCCGGGGGTCGCTTGAGGCCTGTTGGTGGCGGGTGCAGATCATGATCCGGGGCAGGTGTGGCGGCGGGTGGATCCACGCGGGGGCTGCCGTGTGCGGGCTGCGGCCGATGGTGCAGGCGGTGCACGCCAGCAGCGGCTGCAGGGCTGGCTCGACCACATGCCAGTGGGCGGTGGCCGTGCCGTGAGCGTCGGTGTTGGCCAACGAGGGCGCGGGCGGGCGCAGATGGGGCAGGGCACGGGTGACGTGCGTGATGGGGATGCGTGCGAAGCCGGACAGGCGGCGGGCGGCCTCGGCGCTGAGGCGGATCTCGGCGGCGGGCAGGGCGTGCTCGGTGCCGGTGACGGTGATGCAGAGACCGTCGAGGAGCTGGGCCGGGGTGAGGCGGTAGGCGGCGGCGAGGCGGGTGAGGTAGGAGGCGGTGGCCTCGCCGGGCAGCGGCCGTACGCGCAGCGCGCCGGGCGCGGACGGCCACATGGTGGCGGCCCGCACCGCAGGTGAAGGTCTGGCCGCGGCCTGGGAGGTCACCGGCCGTTGGGCCGGGTACGGCGGCGGGGCGAGTGGGGCCGGTAGTGCTCTTCGGCGAGGTGGTCGAGCGCGATGCCGTCCAGCAGCCCTTTGGTGATGCGTTCGCTGCTGTCGAGGATGGCTTCGATGGCGGCCTGGCGGCCTGGCGGATCAGGCGGGAGAGGCTGCCGATGCGTCCGGCGGTCCGTTCGTGCAGGTAGGGGGCCAGCTTCGGCAGGCTGCCCGCGCGGTGGGCGTGCAGGTCGAGAGCCTGCTCGAGGGAGGCGATCAGCTCCCGGAAAGGCTCCCGCTTGCCGGCCCGGGCGGGCAGTGCCCCGCAGTCGATCAGGGAGGTGCGCCCGGCCAGCTGCGCGCCGCGCACCCCGGTGAACACGGCGCTGTCGGTGACGTCGATGCCCGCGTAGACGAACGTGGCCCGCACGCGTTCGGTGAGGTCCTTGAGCCAGTCGGCGGCCTCCGCGCCGGTGGACGTGCGGGGATTGAGCCGGTGGATCTCGTCGATCAGCACGAGCTTGACCCCGGCCGCGGTGTAGGTGTGGCAGACGGCGGTGGTGATCTGCGCGGTGGTCATGCGGGTGGTGACGGGGATGCCGAGGTAGCGGGCGAACTCCCCGGCCAGGGTCTTGGCGGTGGCGCCGGGCGGCACCAGCACGTAGGCGACGGGCACGCTGTCGTCGCCGGGCGCGGCGCGGCGGGTGTGGGCCAGGTGGCAGGTGCGGCCCACTTCGAGCAGCGCGGTCGTCTTGCCGGTCGTGGCTGGGCCGGTGATGATCAGGGACGGGCGTGCGGTCACTTGCTGGTGGCGGCCGAGGATCATCAGGGTGCGCACACTGCGTGAGAGGGTTTCGATGGCCGGGGTACGCACGGTGACGAACTGGGAGTGGTAGGCCAGCCGTTCCTCCGATGAGCGGGGTGCCTGGCCCGGCTGCGGCGGTGTGGGCGGTGCGGTGGTGGCGAACCGGGCGAAGGCGTCGAAGGTGGTGACTGTCCCTGCGGACGTCTCCTCGGCGGGGGGCGTGGTGTCGGGGCTGGTCACCAGTGTTCGGCCTCCTCGAAGGCGTCGTACAGCGCGAATCGGGCCGGCGGCGGGGACTCTTCATCACCGGCTTGGCTGTCGTCATCGTCATGGGCGCTGGCTTCGGCGGCGTCGAGGCTGTCCCCGGGGCCCCGGGCGGGGTACTGAGCTGGCGGTGTCCCCGGCGGGGAGTCCGCCGGCCGGGACGGGGCGGCCAGTCGCTGCCGGGCTCCCGGTCCGGGGGCGGCTGCGGCGCAGGACCTGGTCGGCGGCCTCGGCCAGGTCGGCCTCGTGGCGCTCGCGGTCGACGCGCCGGTTCACAGCAGCGCGGATGTGGCGCCATGCGGTCTCGCCCATGGGGGCGTGGACGTGGTCGCGGTGGATCCACGGGATCTCGTGCAGGTGCCCGTCGGGCAGGCGGATGTAGATCTGTCGCACGTCGTGCGGGTTGAGGTGGACCTCCCACCCGCCTCCGGGCCCGGTGGGGGAGGGCCGGCCGCGGTGCTCATTGAGGCAGGCGTGGTCGTAGGTGCGGTAGTTGATGCGGATGCCGCGGCCGGTTATGGGGTGGAAACGTACGGGCAGCAGTTCCAGGTAGTCGGCGCCGGCCAGCGGAAGCGGCACGTACCCGGACGCGCCCAGCAGCGCGCCCCACATCTCGTTCGGGGCCAGGGCCTTCTTCGGCAGGAACGGATGGCGCAGGCCATCGTGGGGACGGTGCTGCCAGCGGGCGGTGATCCATTCGTCCAGCAGCTCCTGCAACTGGGCCACGGTGAACCGCGCTTCGTCCTCCACCGCCTCTCCGCGCTCGAGGATGTGGGAGCCGGTGTAGCCGGCGATGTGCTGGGCGACGAGCGTGTTGATACTGCCAAAGGTCCGCTCGACGGCGCCCTTGGCGGCAGGGGAGCGGGGCGGCGTCGGCTGCACGTTCACCCCGAGGGTTTCGCAGGCGGCGAGGAAAGCTGCGGAGACGAAGATGGCCCCGCGGTCGATGACGATCGTCTCCGGTACCACCACCGGCCGCGCTGCCGCCTGTTCCAGTCGGTCGTCGAGGGCGAGGAGCCGGTCGTAGGGGACGGCGGCGTGGGACAGGCGCAGGTGGTCGGGCCAGCCGGGCCGTGCGGGATGGGGCACGGCCATCTCCGCCAGCAGCAGGGCGGCGTCCACGGCCTTGGTGCCCTCCTCACGTAGCACGGCCGCCACCACGGAGCGGGTCGCCACATCGAGAGCGATCGTCAGCTCCGGGCGCACCGGCTTCCCGTCCTCGCCGACGGCCATCACGTCGAGGCGGGTGGTGTCGACCTGCACCAGTTCGCCCGGCCGCAGCGCCACCGTCGGTGTGTACGGCCGTACCGGCGTGGTGGTGGCGGTGCGGGCGGGCCGTCCGGGATGCTCCAGAGGATCGGCGAGCACGCGCACCAGCCGGTTGAACGTCGACGGCGCAGGCAACTCGGCCGCGCCCGGCCCGTGCGTGTCGGCCAGGATCTGCCCGGTCAGCTCCCGTAGCCCCTTCAGCGTGCCCTTCGAGCGGCCGCGCTGGCGGCGCAGCGCCTCCAGCACGGCGGCCACCACCCGCTCATCGGCCCGTCCTGTCGCACGCGAGGGTTTGCGGCGGGGGATCAGCCCGAGCAGGCCGCTCGCGTGGTAGCGGGCGCGCATGCGGCGCACGGTGGCCCGGCTGACCTGCGGCCAGCCCAGCCGGGCGAGTTCGTCGGCCTTGGCCTGTTCCCGCTCGGCCATCGACCGCCGGGCCGGGTCGTATTCGGGCCGCGGCACGCCGCCGCTTGCCGGGCCGCCGGGCAGCCCGGTCTCGACCTCGCGGATGTGCCGCTGCCAGGCCAGGGCCCGCTCGCGCTCCCGCTCGGGCACCGCTTCCATGAGCCCCCACGGCGGCACCGCGGCGGCGGGCGAGTCCGCCACGGCGAAGGAGGGGTCGGCGAACAGGAAGGAGGCAAGCACGGAGGCGGTCTGCCCGTGCTCGTCGACGAGACGCACCGACGCCCCGGCCACGGCGGCCACCTGCCAGGCGCGGCCCTCGAACGTCACGTACGCCCCGAGCTTGACCTGCCGGTGCCGGGCTGCGGCAACCGGGCGGCCGCCGTGTGCGCTCACCACAGTTCGGCCTCCGCCTGCGGGTCGTACACCCCAAACCCGCCGGTATCCCGGGCAATGCGGTCGCCGGCACCGCCGCCATCAGCGTCGTGCACCATCATGCCGTCGGCGATCCCTTCCACGGCCGCGACGTCTGCACTGCGCTCTGTCTCGCCGGAACCGTCGGCCGTCTCGCCGCCGGGCTGTGTGCCCGTGCCGCGGCGGGCAAGGACGCTGCCGGTGCGGTGCCGGACCGTCTCGTCGAACGGGCGCAGGGTGTGCTCGCCGTCGGCCCACCCGATCGCGTGGAGCTGGCCGTCGGGCAGACGGACGAAGACCTGCCGCGGGTCGTGGGGGTGGTGGTGGACCTCCCACCGTCGGCCTGGGCGGCGGTGTTCGTCCAGACACGCATCGTCGTAGCGGCGCCCGCCCAGCCGGATCCCGGAATCGGTGAGGGCGCACCGGGCTGCTGGCAGCAGTTCGCCGTAGTGCTGCCCGGCCAGCGGCAGCGGCACCGTCCCGGCCACGCCCAGCAGCACCTCCCACATCTCCTGGGGGGGCGAGCCCCGCCCGGGGCAGCAGCGGATGGCGCAGCTGCTCCTGGGGCCGCTGGTGCCACCTGACGGTGATCCATTCGTCCAGCAGGTCCTGCAGCTGCGGCATGCTCCAGTACGCCCTGGCGGCCTCTCCCGCTGCGCATGCTTCTTCCGCCGCGGTGGCGTACCGCGCGAACAGGCCGGCGAGGACCTCCAGCGTGTACGCGGCGCCGCGGCGGGCGCCCGCTGTCCGGGACGGGGCCGGCTCCAGGCTGATGCCCAGGCCCTCGCACACGGCCAGGACAGCGGGGGTGACGGCGGTCGTGGACGGGGCGACGACGAGTGTCTCGGGCACGGCCGCAGGACGCGCCGCGGTGGCCTCGATCCGTGCGGGCAGTGGCACCAGTCGCCGGGCAGGCCCGCCGGCATGGGCCTGCTCCAGCAGGGCCGGCCAGCCCGGGCGCTGCGGCCTGGGCACGGCCATCTCGGCCAGCAGCACCGACAACGAAACCGGCCCGTCCTGGGGCGGGTGCAGCACGGAGGCCAGCACGCAGCCGCTCGCCGCGTCCAGTGCCGCCGTCACCGCCACCGGCACCACACCCCCGTCCTCGCCCACCGCCCGCAGACCCAGGCGGACGGTGGCGACGTGGACCCGCTCGGCAGGCCGCAGCGCAGGCGGCGGGCCGCCCGGGCGGGCCGTGCCGGTGGCGGTGCGTGCCGCGCTGCCTGGCGGCTCGGCCGGATCCGCCAGCACCTTCACCAGCCGGTACAGCGACGAGCGGCCGGGCAGCTTCACCCTCCCCGGGCCGTAGGTGTCCGCCACGATCTGCTCGGCCAGCTCGATGACCTGCAGGGTGGTGGCCTTCGACCGGCCGCGGCGCCGACGCAGGGCCTCCAGTACGGCGGCCACCACCCGCTCATCAGTACGCCCGGTCGCCGATCCGGTGCGCAGATGGCGCTTGTCGACCAGCCCCCACAGCCCCTGCCGCTGGTAGACCAGCCGCATCCGCTGCACCGTGGTCCGGCTGGCCCTGGTCCAGCCCAGCGCGGCCAGTTCACGCGCCTTCGCCCCTTCCCGCTCGGCGAGGGTGAAGCGCTGCGGGTCGTATTCGGGCCGGGGCGCGCCGCCGCCTGCCGGGCCGCCGGGCAGCCCGGTCTCGACCTCGCGGATGTGCCGCAGCCAGGCCAGGGCCCGCTCCTGCGCGGCCAGCGGCACCGTCTCCCACAGCGCCGGGGCCGGCGGCTCCGCGGCCGCGGGAGCGGTCATCGAGAAGCCGGGCGCGGACACCAGATGGGCGGTCAGCACACACCCGGTGGCCCCGTCCTCGGCGACGAGGTGCACTCGCCCGTCGACCAGGCCGGTCACCTGCCAGGCGCGGCCCTCGAACGTGACCTGGGCGCCCACCTCAACACAGCGCCCACCAGGGGCGGTCACCACGCGCTTGCTCAACTCTCCTGCTGCTCCCGCCGCTTCCCGTCGCCTGCGGTAGGGCCGGGCGTCACGAGGGTGTGCTCGCCCAGCGGCCGTGTCAGGTCCGCGGCCAGCCGCCCGTTCCACAGCGCGTGGTAGAGCACCGGCAGCGCGGTGAGGACCTCGCCCGCCGCCGCGGCCCCGGCCATCAGCGACCGCGGCGCGGCGAACGCCTCGAGCACCGCCTGCTCAAGGCCGCCCGCGTCGCGGTGGCGGGGGTGCCGGTAGCCAGCCAGCCACCGCACGTTCGCCGCCACCACCTTCTCGGGCGGCGCCAGGCGCCGGTAGGTGAAGCCCACCGCCTCACACGCCGCTTCAAGCACCGCGGCGGCGCGCTCGGCCCGGCCGGCGGCGGGAGCCGTCGCGGCGGGGCAGTCGGCAAGCAGCGCGCGGCCGTCGGCGTAGCGGGCGAACAGCTGCGGCACCCACGTCAGCACCCGCCCGCTGTCCGGATCGCGCCAGATCAGCCGCACCGGCCGCGCGGACAGGCCCACCACGCGCGGATCGCGGTCCAGGAACATCAACTGCGTGCACATCGCCTGCGATCCGTGCATCACATGCCGCCCGGTCGTGGCCGACCACCACCAGCCCGGCCCCCACCGCCGCCCCGGCACCACCGGGAACGCCGCCACCGGAGCCAGCTGCTCGAACCGCACCGCTACGGCGGCCTCCACCCAGCGGCGATGCACGAGCGTGCCGTCCACCCCGGTGAACTCCGCCTCCACCGTGCCCGGTTCCGGTACCCGGTAGACGCTGCCGGCGACGGCGGGTAAGCCGGACGGCGCGCCGTCCTGGCTGCTGTCGATGATCACGTACTCCAGACAACGTCATACCGGTCGCGCCGCGCAGGCGAACCGGGCGGTAACCAGGACACGTTCTTCTCGGCTCCAGGCCCCTCGCCATGAGCGTGCGCGCCCACAGTGCCACCTGGTGCCGCCCGTGTCAGTGCGGGTCTCTGCACCTTCCCGCCCGCCCCGCGAGCACTGTGCGCGCCACGCGGGACGCTCTTCGCTCTGGACAACAAGCGGTGTCAGCTTCCGCGTACAAGACCAGGCGCCGGCTCCGCAGCGCCTGACCGGGCCCTTCATCCCTCAGGCGGCCGTTTGGGAGCGAACTGCGGGAGGATCTCGTCCAGGACCTCGGTCGTCCACACCATGCCCAGGTCCGAATTCTCGTTGAGCCGTCCGCTGTAGACGCCCACCAGGGCCGTGACCCACTCCTCGTGCACATGCACCTCACCACCGGCGAGCACCATCTCGCCCGGACGGATGTGCATCAGGACCGGCGACCCCGACTGGCCGCGGCGGGTCCTGGAGTCCAGCAGGAAGCCGGGAAGCCCATTCCACCGCGCCAACGGTTCACTGGCCACCGGCGCGGCCGTCCAGACGGCGAAGGGCCGGCTGCCCGTGTCCCCGAAGGGGAAGCCCAGAACGTACAGGCGGTCCATGACCCGAAGGGGAAGCTCAGCGTCCGCCTCGGTGCCGGCACCTGCCCGCCGGTCCTGCGGATACAGGTCCCGCACCGTGGGCCACCCGGTGGGCAGGAAGGCATCCACCGCGCCTTCCGGGACACTGCCGATGCGCACCGCGGCCACATCGGCCCGCTGCTGCGCGGGACTTCGCCACGCAGGTACCTGGGCCTCGTCGCCGTCCGCGTACAGTACGACCTCCTGGTCGACGGGCTCGAAGTCTTCTCCCTCTCCCTGCCGGGCGAAGCGCACGCGCAGGTAGTCAGGCCACAACCCCTTGCCGTCCTCCAACTCGCCAGTCTCCGCGTTGCGCCCGCTCACCACATGCCCCGCCGTGACAAGCCAGAAATCGCCCGGCACCCCCACCAGGAACCCGGTCCCCGACCCCAGAGAGACATCAGGGCCCTCTCCCCGGGACCGGAACCACGCCTCGATGTAGAGGGCGGAAAGGACAGCGTGTTGACCCCATGAACGCCTCGCATGCGGCGACGGTACGGCCAGGCCCGGCAACCTGCCCACCGGGCCCCGGCCGGACTGGAACAACCATCCGCCCCGATTTTCGTCAAGTTGACGGTAAGGTGGGGTGTGGAGAGGCCGCCCCGTGCGACCGACGCCCCGTCATGCCGTCGTACCCGGAGGCCCGTTGTGGAACCGCACGTCCAGCTCGCGTTCACCATGCGCGACACCCCCCGCGCGTACGCGGTCCTGCTCGGGGCCGGCGCCTCGATCTCCGCGGGCATGCCGTCCGCGTGGAACGTCCAGGAGGACCTCATCGCGCGCCTGGCGGCCGCCGAGGGCGCCACCGGGATCGTCGACCTGCACGCCTGGTACCAGGAGCGCTTCGGACACCCGGCCACCTACGACGGCCTCCTGACCGCGCTCACCAGCACCCGAAACGAACGGCAGGCCCTGCTGCGCGCCTACTTCGAGCCCAGCGACCAGGAGCGTGAGGACGGCCTCAAGCAGCCCACCGCCGCGCACCGCGCCATCGCCCGGCTGGCGGCAGCCGGCCGTGTGCCGATCGTGCTGACGACCAACTTCGACCGGCTCATGGAGACCGCTCTGCGCGAGGTGGGCATCGAGCCCACCGTCGTCGCCGACGCCAGCGACGCCCGCGGCCTCGCTCCCCTGCACACCATCAAGGCCCTCGTCATTCACATCCACGGCGACTACCTCGACCACGAGAGCATGCGCAACACCCCCGACGAACTCGACCAGTACGACGAGGAGATCGACCAGCTGCTCGACCGCGTGTTCACCGAGTACGGCCTGATCATCTCCGGCTGGTCAGCCGAATGGGACCCGGCCCTGCGCAAGGCCATCGCCCGCAGCACCACCCGCTTCTTCGCCTCCTACTGGGCCGACCCCCGGCCGCTGCCCGAGAGCGCCCACAAGCTCCTCACCCACCGCGGCCTCACCTACGTCCCGGCCGACGCCGACACCTTCTTCACCGAGATCGCCGACGCCGCCGACGCAGTCGCCGACCTCGCCCGTCGCCACCCCGTGAGCATCGACATCGCGGTGGCCAGGACCAAGCGCGACCTGAACGGCTTCAGTCAGGCCATCACCCTGCACGACACCCTCCGCCGCGAGTTCGACCGCGTCGCCGCCCTCCCTCTGCGCTGTGAAGTGCTGTCTCACTGTCGGTGGCCTTATGTCATTTCCCTGCCATCGTCGGATCCGTTGGATCTGCCCTTTGACCTGGTGTAACTGGGATC